>JAGQUI010000345.1 GCA_020438595.1 Propionibacteriaceae bacterium
CTCGGGCTGAGCTGGGTGCTGGGCAACCTGGTCGACCTCAGCGGCCCGGGGCTCGTGCTGTTCACCCAGCCCGACCTGCTCGCCAACACGCTGCTGCTCGCCCCGAGCATGGACGTCGACCAGGTGGCCGCGGTCAACGCCGCCATTCCTTCGTTGTGGCCGCTGCTCGGCATTGCCTACATCACCGCGCTGGTCGCCGGCTTCACCATCAACGGCGTGTTCGCGTTCGGCGAGGAGTACGGCTGGCGGGGCTGGCTGGCCGACGAACTGCGTCCGCTCGGCGCGTTCTGGGCGAACGTGCTCACCGGCGTGCTGTGGGGTCTCTGGCACGCCCCGCTGATCCTGCTGGGGCTGAACTACCCCGGCTACGCCAAGCTCGGCATCGCGTTCATGGTCGCGTGGTGCGTGCCGGCGTCCTTCCTGCTCTGGCGGGCGCGCCAGGTCACCGACTCGCTGCTCGCCCCCGCGGTGCTGCACGGCGCGATCAACGGCTTCGCCGGCGTCTTCCTGGTGGTGCTCGTCGACACGAACCCGCTGGTCGCCGCCCCGATGGGGCTGGTCGGCGCCACCACCGTCGCGATCGTCGCCGCCCTGTTCTGG
Organism: Propionibacteriaceae bacterium; assembly: GCA_020438595.1. The sequence goes on from JAGQUI010000345.1 coordinate 601, forward strand.
TGGCTCACCAGGAAGCGGGCCGGTCGGGTCGGATGAGCGGCGGCAAGTACCCCGACTGGGTGCACGAGCTGGGTGAGCGCCGACTGGTCGAACTGTTCGGCGAGGTCACGCTCGCGCGCGGCCAGGAGTACGTCCGGCAGGGCCGGGTGGGGCACATCGTCACCGGCTCGGGGACGGGCGGCAGCCTCGTCCAGGCCCAGGTCCGGGGCTCGTCCTACCGCAGCTACCAGACCGTGGCGCGCTACCACGCCGACACCGGCGCCGTGACCACGTCGTGCTCCTGCCCGGTCGGGTCGAGCTGCAAGCACGGGGCCGCGCTGCTGTGGCACATGCGGACGGTGAACCTGCGCGCCCTGGTCCCGGCGTGGCAGCGGGCGCTGGAGCAGATCACGACGCAGGCGCGCCCGACGTCGGGCGGCCAGCCGCTCGCCGTCCAGGTGACCCGCGCCGCCCGCGGCTCGATCGAACTGCGCCCGCTGGTCTGGGGGAGGTCCGGACGCTGGGTGCGCACCGGCATCACCTGGGACGCGGTGCTCAACCCCTGGGGCGGCGACTTCACCGAGGCGCACCGGGTAGTGCTCGCCGGGCTGGCCCGCAGCCGCGGCCAGCGCCAGAACTACTCGTTCTACAGCCAGCGGGCCGACGTGCTCGAACTGGGTGAACTCGGTGCGTCCGTGTGGTCGGCGCTGGGCGACGCCGTCGCGGCCGGGGTCGAACTCGTGGCCGGCCAGGGCACACCGCCGGTGCGGGTGATCGGGGAGCCGGCCCGCGTGGCCGCGCGGCTCGGCGCGGGCGGTGACGGGCTCACTCTGCGCACCCACGTCGCGTCCGGCGGGCGCGAGTGGCCGGTGGTCTACGCCAACCTGCTCGGCTCGCCGCCGCACGGCCTGGTGGTCGAGGAGGCCGGCGAGCTGCTGCTGGTGCCCTTCGCCGAGCCGCTCGACCCGGGCCAGCAGGCGCTGCTCGTGCAGCACCCGCGGTTGCAGATCCCGGACGCCGACATCCCCGCCTTCGCCGCCGAGTTCGCCCCGGCCCTGCGCCGGCTGGTCGACCTGGCCGTGGAGCCGGGCGTCGACCTGCCCGAGACCTCGGCTCCGCAGTTGCTGCTGAAGGTGGCGTTCGAGCCGGACCACCGCACCGGGCTGGAGTGGCTGTTCCGCTACCGGGTGGGCGACCGGTCGCTCGACGTGGAGCTGTACCCGGCAGGCCACCGTCCGGCGTACCGCGACGGGGACGCCGAGCGGGCGCTGTTCGACGGCCTGCCGGCAGGGCCCTGGCCCGTGCGCGGCGACCGGCCGGGCTCCCGTCCGGTCGCGAGGTCCACGCTCACCGGACCGGCCACCGCCGACTTCGTCACCCACTGGCTCGACCGCCTCGCCGGTGCGGGCGTGCTGGTCGAGACCACTGGTGAGGCGCAGTCGTACCGTCTGGCCGCGGAGGCGCCGCAGGTCAGCCTCGCCGTCACCGACCCGGCCGAGGGCACCGACTGGTTCAACCTCGCCGTGACGATCACAATCGAGGACGAGCCGGTCGAGTACCGCGAGCTGTTCACGGCCCTCGCCACCGGGCAGACCCACCTGATCCTGCCCTCGGGGCTGTGGTTCAGCCTGGAGCGGCCCGAACTCGAACAGCTGCGGGCGCTGATCGAGGAAGCGGGCCAGCTGCAGCCGAAGGATGCCGAGGGACTGCGCCTGCGTACCGAGCACGCCGGGCTGTGGGAGGAGCTCGTCGGCCTGGGCGTCGTGGCCGAGCAGTCGCGGGCCTGGTCGGCCGCGGTGACCGCGCTGCTGCGCACCGACGAGTTGCCCGAGGTCCCGGTGCCGGCCGGTCTGCGCGCGAGCCTGCGTCCCTACCAGGAGCTGGGGTTCCGCTGGCTGCACTTCCTGCACGGCGCACGGCTCGGCGGCATCCTCGCCGACGACATGGGCCTGGGTAAGACGCTGCAGGCACTCGCCCTGGCGTCCGCGCTGGTCGGGGAGGGGCGGCTGGAGCGGCCGCTGCTGGTCGTCGCGCCGACGTCGGTGCTGGGCACCTGGGCCAGCGAGGCGGCCCGGTTCGCGCCCGACCTGCGGGTGCGGGTGGTGGCGCAGACCTCCCGGAAGCGGACGCAGCCGCTGGCCGAACTGGCCGCGGACGCCGACCTGGTCGTCACGTCCTACACGCTGCTGCGGCTCGACGAGGCCGAGTACGCGGACCTGCCGTGGACGGCGGTGTTCCTCGACGAGGCGCAGTTCGTGAAGAACCGGCAGTCGCGGGCCTACCACGCCGTCCGCAAGCTGCGCGCTCGGGCGAAGTTCGCGATCACCGGCACCCCGCTGGAGAACAACCTGATGGACCTGTGGTCGCTGTTGTCGATCGTCGCGCCGGGCCTGTTCGCCGACCCCGCGGCGTTCGCCGAGTTCTACCGACGTCCGATCGAGTCGGGCAGTGACCCGGCGGCCCTGGGCCGGCTGCACCGCAGGGTGCGTCCGCTGATGCTGCGGCGCACGAAGGAGAGCGTGGCCGCCGAACTGCCGCCCAAGCAGGAGCAGGTGCTGTCCGTTCCGCTCGCGCCGGGGCACCGGCGGCTCTACGACAAGCAGCTCGCCGCCGAGCGCAAGAAGGTGCTCGGACTGGTCGACGACCTGCGCCGGAACCGGATCACGATCCTCGCCTCGCTGACGCTGCTGCGGCAGCTCGCGCTCTCGCCGGCGCTCGTGCTGCCCGACCAGCCGATCGCCTCGGCGAAGCTCGACGCCCTGATCGAACTGGTCACCGAGCTGGCGTCCGAGGGACACCGGGCGCTGGTGTTCAGCCAGTTCACGACCTACCTGGGCATGGTGCGCGACCGACTGGCCGAGGACGGCATCGGCGCGGTCTACCTGGACGGCCGGACGCGCGACCGGGCGGCCCGGATCGAGAGCTTCCGGACCGGCACCGACCCGGTGTTCCTGATCAGCCTCAAGGCGGGCGGCTTCGGGCTCAC
>JAGQUI010000346.1 GCA_020438595.1 Propionibacteriaceae bacterium
GTCCGGATCACGCGGGACGGTCTCGGCCGGGTGCGCACCCAGACCGATCCGACCGGGGCGACCACCGCGTTCGGCTGGACGACGACCGGCAGGCCGGCGTCCCGGACCAACCCGGACGGCACCAGCGAGACCTGGGCGTGGGACGGCGAGGACAACCTGGTCGCGCACACCGACGCCTCCGGGCGGGAGACCCGCTACGGCTACGGGCCCTTCGACGTGCTCACCGAACAGCACAGCCCCGACGGCAGCCGGCTCGCGTTCGCCTGGGACGCCGAGCGGCGCCTGGCCGCAGTCACCAACCAGAACGGGCAGACCTGGCGCTACGAGCGCGACCTGGCCGGGCGCGTGGTCGCCGAGACCGACTACGACGGCCGCCGCACCAGCCACACCCTGGACGCGGCCGGACGGGTGGTCGCCACCACCAACCCCGAGGGCCAGACCGTCCGGCTCGACCTGGATGCCCTCGGCCGGATCGTTGCCCGGCACGCGGACGGCAGCACCCACTACACGTGGGACGCGGCCGGCAACCTGGTCGCCGCGGCCACCCCGCAGGTGTCACTGGAGCGCAGCTACGACCGGGCCGGTGGTCTGCTGGCCGAGACCGTCGACGGCGCGTCCCTGGCCTGGCAGCTCGACGCGGCCGGGCGGGTGCTCGCCCGTACCACCCCGGGCGGCGCCGATTCGATCTGGACGCTCGACGAATCCGGCCAGCGGGTCGGGCTGGCACTGGCCGGCCACGACCTCGCGTTCGCGCTCGACCCGCTCGGGCGCACCCTGGAGACCGCGTTCGCCGGCGGCACGATCGAGTCGCGCTACGACCCGGCGGGGCGACTGACCGGCCGCACCACCACGGCGTCCGGCCAGCAGCAGCCCGGTTGGGCGCTCGACTACGGGTACGCCCCCACCGGCGAGTTGCTGCTCGCCAGGGACAGCCGGCACGGCACCCGCGAGTACACCCTCGACCCGGCCGGACGGATCAGCCGGATCACCGCGGGCGGCACCGAGACCGAGGAGTACGCCTACGACCCGGCCGGCAACATCACCAGCGCCGCGTGGCAGGCGTCCACCGACGACACCGCCGCGCAGGGCGAGCGGGAGTACCGGGGCACCCTGCTGGTTCGCGCCGGACGCGACCACTACGACCACGACGCGGCCGGACGCCTCATCCGGCGCCGGCGCCGCCTGCTCTCCGGCGGTATGAAGGAGTGGCGCTACACCTGGAACGCGCTCAACCAGCTCACCGAAGTGGTCACCCCCGAGGGACACCGCTGGAGCTACGACTACGACCCGCTGGGCCGCCGGGTCGCCAAGACCCACCACGACCCGGACGGGGCCGTCGTTGAGTCCTACCGGTTCACCTGGGACGGCTCGGTGCTGGCCGAGCAGGTGCACTCCACCCCGGCCACGATCACAACCACCACCTGGGAGCACGAGGGCTTCACCCCGATCGCCCAGACCCGCAGCAGCCGTCCCCACCCGGACCGCGGCGAAGTGGACGAGTGGTCGCAGGAGCGCGTCGACGCCGAGTTCGCCGCGATCGTGACCGACCTGGTCGGCACCCCGATCAGCCTGCTCGACACCGACGGACACACCACCTGGGCCAACCAGCCCAACGCCTGGGGCGCCAGCACCGCCGACCAGGCCATGCCGCTACGCTTCCCCGGCCAATACCACGATGCTGAAACCGGCCTGCACTACAACCTGAACCGCTACTACAACCCCGACACCGGCCGCTACACCACCCAGGACCCCCTCGGCCTGGCACCCTCCCCCAACCCGGCCGCCTACGTACCCAACCCCACCACCCAGATCGACCCGCTCGGCCTCGCCGGATGCAGCGCTGCCACAAACGGCGCACGTGCTTCTGATTTCATCGCCAGCGCGGACGGTGTGGTCGTTCCGACAAGTCGGGCCCGCTTGGTTGAGGGATTCGAAAGAGCTGGGTTGCCGTCGACTCCGACGCGCGCACCTGGAACGCAGTACACCCTTCCAGATGGGAGCCTGGTGCGGGTGATGGAGCCTTCAGGCCAAGCGACGGCAATGCCGTCAATCCGTTCACGGGCAAGCAACCGCAACCCCCATCGGGCGTAACCGGGGCGGCTTGGAGACAGATGATGCGGGACCTCACACACGTGGAGCTGGGGCCATGATTGAACACCTCAAGAAGGAAGTTGAGCGACTTCTCCCTTTGCGGATCAAGGTGGCGTCGTTCGTTGACCCGACGCTGACCCTGGCGGGCGACGGGTGGTCCTTCAGCACTGGCTCAGCGTGGAGGGTTACTGCGGCCGGAGTCTTGACGTTTGGGTGGAGCGACCCGACTGCAAGTCGCCGGGTGCTGGAGTTGTGCGGCAGGCCCATCCTGTCGGTGGCTGCGCAGTCGCCGCGGATGGGTGGCGATCCCGCGTTCGAGCTGTCCGACGGCTACTGGCTGGAGGTGTTCTCGGACCAACCGACCGATCCTTGGTCCCTGCAACTGCCGTCCATCACGTTCGTCGGCTCGCCCTCGGACCCGGCCCAAGTGGTTTGACTTGTCTACGCTCGCCAAGGCGGTCGCCGGATGGGGCCCTTCCTCCTCGGCTTCCATGTCGAGCCGAGGTCGTGAGCACACGCTCCAACTCGCCCGAGACGATCGAATCGACGATCGCAGAACTCCACTCGATCGTCCTCGGCATGGGAGGCATCTTCGATCTCCCGCTCTCAGCGACGTCAGCGGAGGCGAGGTCAGCAGCACGCGCCCGGCTGGACGAACTCGCGGACGCCCCGTGCGCTGGCACCTCGGCGCGCTGCTGTCCGCGATCGGCGCCGGCGCCGACGCCACCGCCCTTCGGGACGCGACCCGGGCGACCGGCGAACAGGCGATGGATCGGCAGGTCCGGCTCGGACTCCGGCTCACCTCGCAACACCTGACCGACCTCACCGCCGAAGTCTCCCGACGCACAGGTAACTGACCCCCCCGGAGGACCACCGTGATTCAGAGGCGTACCAGAGCAGCGCAGACGCCGCGCAGCGAACCCGTCGACCGGGAGTTGTTCGGCTGATGGGACACGCGCACCCACTCCACGCGTCCGGGGATACACAACGCCCCTTCGTGAACCTGCTGCCGCTGGTCGACGCCCTGCTTGAGGGAGGCAACGCGCTGGTGGACGACGGGTTCGTGCCCAACCCTGACGGGTGGAGGTGCCGGCTGGCTCGTCCGATCGATTTCGACCTCGTCCGCGCCCGGTTCGAGATTCCCGACACCATCCTGCTCTCGCCCGAGCACGACACGATCCTGGACCGGCTGACCTGGTGCTCCATCGAAGGCCCGGCAATCCAGCAGATCGGCGCGAGACCGCTCTCATGACCACCACGGAACTGACGCGCGTCGTTGCAGCCACGAGAGAACTCCTGGCGGCGCAAGGCCAGGCGTCCAGAGCGGCGTGGCTGGAGGAGCGTGAGCACACGCTCCGAACCGCCGACTCGCCCGAGACGATCGAGTCGACGATCGCAGAACTCCACTCGATCGTCCTCGGCATGGGAGGCATCTTCGATC
>JAGQUI010000347.1 GCA_020438595.1 Propionibacteriaceae bacterium
GTCACGGTCTCCGGCGGGGAGGCCACGCAGCAGCCGGCGTTCGTCCGCGCGTTGTTCGCCGCGGTGAAGGCGGAGTTCGGCCGGCTGACGTGCTTCGTGGACACCAACGGCGACGTCGAGGCGTCCACCTGGGACCTGCTCGACGACGTGCTGGACGCGGCGATGGTCGACCTGAAGTGCCTCGACGACGACATCCACCGGCGGATCACCGGGGCGCCGAACGCGCGGGTGCTGGAGTCGATCCGGCTGCTCGCTGCCCGCGGGAAGCTGTACGAGGTGCGGCTGCTGCTCCTTGCCGGGGTGAACGACGCCGACGACCTGCTGGCCCGGACCGGGCGCTGGCTCGCGTCCGTCGACCCCCTGATGCGGGTGAAGGTGATCGGCTTCCGCGACCACGGCGTCCGGCCGTCCCCGGTGCCGCTGCGCGAGCCCACCCCTGCGCAGCGTGCCCACTACGCCGACGTGCTCCGGGCCCACGGCGACTTCGACGTCGTGGTGGTCTGATCAGTCCCGGTCGCGCTTGACCACCAGCGCGATCAGTTCGCGGCTGCAGCCGAGCGCGGCGGCGAGCGCGCCGTAGGACCAGCGCTGCGGGTCCTCGGCGCGTAATCGCCGGATCAGGGCGTCCCGCTCCGCGCGCTGCCTGGCAGCGAGTTCGTCCGCCTCGATCGCCCTGCGGTGGAGTTCCCGTGCCCGCGCGACCCGCGCGTCCGAGGTGCCCCCGGAACGGCGAGAGGCGGCACCCCGCCGGGGGGTGCCGCCTCCTGCGGCCTCAGCCACGGGCGAACTCCGTGATCAGGTTCGGCACCGCTGCGTCGAACCCTGCGATGTCGAGCATGCCCGCGTCGTCGGGGTCGGCGATGCTGAACCCCGTCGCCGTCATGCCGACCACCACCAGCTTCGCCGGGATCCCGGTCTGCTCGCGGTACGCCCGCAGTGCCTGGTGCGGGTGCACGTCGCCCGCCCAGGTCTCGTTGTCGGTGTACACCACGAAGGTGTCCACCTCGAGACCCTTGCGGGCCGCGTGCAGCATCGGCAGCGCGCAGTCCGTGCCGCCCATCGGCATCGCGTCGACCACGGCCAGCGCGTCGTCCAGCCGGCGCCGCGGCGAGATCGCCAGCGGCTTCAGCACGGCGTCGCGCCAGGTCAGGCCGGCGGCGAAGCCCACCGCCGATGCCGACGGCTCGGTGGCGAGCTGCACCAGCGCGAGCGCCGCCGACGCCTCCCGCGCCGTGATCGGCATGCCCGAGATGGGCACGCCCATCGAGCCGGACACGTCGACCGCGAGCAGCGTTCGCCGACCGGACTGCTCGACCGCACCGAAGGCCGCGTAGAACGCAGCGTCCAGCGCGTCGGCGACCGCCTGCGTCGGCGTCCACTCCCCCGCTCCGCGCGCCGAACGCCCGGAGGCGTAGGTGCGCTGGGCGACCAGGACGTTCACCGGGTGCACCCGCGCAGCCCGCAGCCGCCCGGGGTCGGTGAGCTGCGCCACGACCTCGCCGGTGCGCCCACCGAGGTCGGGGAGCATCCCCAGCCGGGTCAGCCGCGGCAGCTGGCGCATCAGCGCGGTCTGCGGGACGCCCGTGTCGAGCAGCGCGTCCCACACCTCCACCTCGCCGAGTGCCGGGTCTGGCAGCATCTCCCAGCTGAGCCCGTACTCGCGCACGAGTCGTGCCCAGGTGGGCGCGTCGGTCGCCTCCTGCGCGGCGGTGAAGCCCTCCACCAGGCGCGGCACCTCGGTGCCGACCGTCCCGCGGACGACCCAGTCGAAGGTGTCCTTCAGCGCCGGCACGGCCGTCGCCGGGTGCGCCAGCCGGAGCAGGTCGCGGTGCGACCAGCCGTCCCGCTGGCGGTACTTGACCACCTGGTAGGCGAGCTGGTCGGCGTCCCTGGTCGTGTACCAGTCCCCGACCGCGCGCCGCAGGCCGCGACCCCAGCCGCGGAACTGCTCCACGTAGCCGGCGAAGGTGAACAGGTGGGTGCCCGTCCGGGCCACCCGCGGCAGCGCGGCGAGCGCCGCGGGAGCGGCGTCCGGCACCGACGTGGCGTAGGCCAGGGCGAACAGCGCGGGGTTCTGCTTCGGCGCGGCACCGCGGGTGGACACGTCCACGATCGCGGCGACCAGCGCCTCCGGGTCGTCCGCCGCCAGCCGGGTGAGCACCGCGGCGTTCTCCAGCGCCAGCGCACGGTCGGACGCGTAGTACGTGCCGCCGTCGACGCCGAGGGTGAGGAACCGACGCAGCCGGGCGATGTCGTCCAGCTCGAAGGTGTAGCCACCTGCCGAGTTCTCGACCTGCCGGGGGTCGGCGGGCCGGCTCTGCGGCGTCAGCCGCGAGTTGATCCAGTTCAGTACGTCCATCGGTTCCTCCTTCCTGGTGCGTGGGCGGGGACGGGCGTGTCGTGCACACCGGTGGTCCGGCCGGAGCCGGACTGGCGTGATACGCCTCCGTGACAGGGATAACCGGCCTGCTCCGGCCCGTCCCCGCTGACGCGTGGTGGGGCAGCGGGCGTGTCGTGCCCTCCGTTCCGGGGATCGAACCCGGTGACACCAGATAACCGAAGGGCTCCGGCCCGCTGCCTGAAGCGGCCCGGGCGGACGTGTGTGTGACCGCCGGAACGGCAGCTCTGCCAATTGAGCTACGCCGCCCGAAGCGACGACGGGACTCGAACCCGCAACCTGCCCATTAAGAGTGGTAACCGACTGTCTCCGGCCCACCCGGACCTCGTGAATTCTGTTGTGGCCGCCGGACCCTTCGGCGCGGCGCGATTCACAAGTGTGTAGCCCCCTACACACTTTGTCAAACCGGCCGGGTGGTCAGGCGTCGAACAGCGAGGGCCGGGTCCTGCCCGCGTCCCCGCCCCGGTCCACACCACTGGCTACTGTGGCAGCAGGACGGCAGAGCGGAGTGGGCATGCGGGCAGGGCACGGTCTTGGGGTCGCCATTGCCGCGGCCTGCGCGAGCGTGGCACTCGCCGGCTGCGCCAGCGGTACGACGGGCACCCCCGGCGCACTGGACCTGCCCTCCGTGGGACCCTCGACCGCGCTCGCCGAACAGCACGTCTACGGCGTCACGATCGCGCTGCCGGCCGACTGGAAGGCCACGCAGGACGCGGACACCGGCCTGACGGTCTCGGACGCCGGCGGCGGCGCCACCATCACCGTGGTGGTGGACGAGGCGCTCAAGGTGGACGCCGGCCCTGACGAACCCGCCTACACCGCGTCCACCTACCTGGAGACCGCGGTCCCCTTCCTGGTGAAGGAGCCGTTAGGCATCGACGTCACCGAGAGCCTCAAGGGCCGCGCGAAGCCGCTGGACGTCCCGGGTGCCGACAACGCGGCCCAGCTGGAGTTCACGGGAAGCAGGGCGGACGAGCCGGTGGACCTCTCGGCCGCCGCCGCCCAGGTCAGCCCGAACATCGCGATCGTGATCGGCGTGGACGTCGAGGCAGGGCTGTGGGAGCAGGTCCTGGCCAGCCTGCGGGTCGACCCGGCCACCCTCCAACCCAGCTGACCCCACAGACGCTCCCGAAATTCGCAAACGCTCCCGAAATTTCGGGA
>JAGQUI010000348.1 GCA_020438595.1 Propionibacteriaceae bacterium
TCACGATGGATGGTCATATCGAATGCCTTCGTTCTTCAAGGATGTTCTGCAGGGCCCGCAGCACGTCCGGCCTGCGGGGGGCGCCGACGATCCGGTGCCGCACCGTTCCCTCGCTGTCCAGCAACAACACCGTGGGAGTGCGGGAGATTCCCAGCTCCCCGGTCAGGTCGAGGTGCGCGGCGGCATCCACCTCGACATGGGCGACGCCCGGTTCGGTGCCGACCAGCTCGGCGAGGAGGCGGCTGGTCGTCCGGCACGGCGCGCAGAGCTCGGAGGAGAACTGGACGAACGTGGCCCGCTCACCGAAGGGGCCGAGCCGGGCCAGTCCCCGGTCGTCCCGGACGGGCACGGCGCCCGCGACCCGTCCGTCGGTCGCCCTGCGGTACAGGCCGAAGCCGAGCGCCAGCAGGACGGTCGCGCCCACCACCCACGCGCCGGTCACCGGGAGCTCCCGCGGCGGCCGAGCACCCGAGCGCCGAGCAGGTACAGCTCGCAGCCGAGGCAGAAGTCGAACACCGCGTTCAGCAGGGCCGCGGCGAGCGCGAACCCGGCGGCGACGTAGAAGAGGGCGTCGACGTGGGCGAGTGCACCGGCGATCGCGAGCAGGGCGAAGCCGAAGCCGACCGCCTGGGCGAACCGGGGCGGACGCTCGTCCTCGAGGTCGGCGGGCTCGCCGAGCCGCGGCCGGACGTAGTGGCGGAAGAACCAGCCGTAGGGCTGGTAGCGCAGGCCGAGCAGGGCGCCCGCGCCGAACGCGAAGGCCTGGACGACGAGCAGTGCGAGGCCCAGGTGTGGCCCGGCGAGCAGGACGCCGGCGAGCACCGCGGAGGTGACGGCGGCGGCGAAACGGGGACCGCGCAGGTCGACCCGGGCGGTGGTGGGTGTGGTCGTGGTGGTCGTACTGGGCATGGTTGGTCCTCGGATGGCGGTCGGTCGGGGAGATCGCGCAGCGAGCGCACAGGAAGGATGGTGTCGCCGCAGGAAGTGCGCGGCGTCAGGCTGCTGCGGTCAGGCCAGGCTGTGACAACAACACATGCACGAAAGGGCGCGCGGGTAGCTCAGCGATACGGCGAGCCTGCGGCTGGTGTGCATGCGAGGAGGCTAACACGGGCAACCGCGGACTGACGATCCCGATGTCCACCACCTTCGCAAAGTGGCCACTATCGGCCGTAGTCGGCCGATAGTGGCCACTCTGTTGTCAGGTGGCTGCATCCGAGGGCGCGTATCACCCGAAAGGGGACAGGCGCCCGGCTGGTCCGGGCAGGTATCGTTCCTCTCGTGCAGAGCCTTCGGCAGTGGTTGCCCCGTCCGGGAGTCCGGACGCGGCTCGTGGCCGGCCTGCTCACCGCACTCGCTCTCGTGCCGCTGCTGCTGCGCCTGCCCAGGGTGAGCGTGGTCGCCTGCTTCGACGGCGGGAACCCGCTCTACCAGTGGGTCCCCAACACCCCCGGTGGTGCCTGTGTGAGTGCCCCGACGCCCGTGGTCGGCTGGACGCTGGTGGTGGCGGCGACCCTGCTCGTGCAGCTCGTCCTGCTGCCGCTGCTGCTGGTCGCGAGCGCCTTCCTCGTGCGGGGTGCCCGCCGGCTCGCGGCCTCGGCCGACCGGGTGCTCTCCGCCGCGCTCGTGCAGCTCTCCGACCTGTTCGTGCCGCAGCGCCAGCCGGTGCCGGTGCGGGTCCGGGCGCACTACCGCGGCATCGCGCGGACGCGGGAGAACCCGCACCGCGGCCCGCCGTCCTGCCTTTCCTGACTGACCGAACCCCGCCGCGTCCCGCACGCGGCCGCGCGTGATCGCGCCCCGGCGGCCCCTGCCGCCAGCCCACGTCAGCCGGCGGACGACCCGCCTCAGCGAAAGACATCCTCATGGCCAAGAAGAACACACCCACTCAGCCTCCCTCCGGAGGGAGCCGCCGCGACTCACTGCGGCGGCAGCGCCTCGCCGAGCAGCAGGCGGCACGTCGCCGCACCGTCGCCGTCCGGGTCGGCATCGCCGTCGTCGCCGCGACGGTCCTGGTCGCCGTGGTCGCCGGCATCGCTGTCACGATCGGCACCTCGAAGAGCCCGACCCCGGGCACGGCGACCGCCCAGACCTCTGCCACCGCCCCCGCCGCCGTGGACGCGTCCGGTGCGATCCTGCTCGGGGACGCGTCCGCGCCGACCACCGTGACCGTCTACACCGACTTCATCTGCCCCTACTGCGGCAAGTTCGACCGCACCAACGCCGACGTGCTCTCCGCCGCCATCGCATCCGGAGCGGTGAAGCTGCAGGTCTACCCGCTGAACTTCCTCGACGACGCGTCGAACGGGACGAAGTACTCCACCCGGGCGGCGAACGCCTTCGCCACGGTCGCGAACAGCGATCCCGACCACGCGCTGGCGTTCTACCAGTCGCTGTTCGAGAACCAGCCGGACGAGAACACCACCGGGCTGAGCGACCAGCAGATCGCCGACCTGGCGACCACGGCCGGCGTCCCCGCGGACGTGGTCGCGACGTTCGCCGACCAGACGTTCGTGCCGTGGGTCGACGAGATGACCACGAACCAGCTGACGGTGATCAGCGGTACCCCGACGATCCTGATCAACGGCACCCAGTTCGACGGCGACCCCTACACCGCCGGCCCGTTCGAGGCGGCGCTGCAGGCCGCCAGCCAGGGCTGATCGCCGATCTCCCGCCGAGTTGTCAGACTCACGGAGGGCTATAGCGACCCCTGAGTCCGACAACTCGGCGGAGCGGGGATCAGGCGAGCCCGACCAGGCGCTCGGACGCCTCCCAGAGCCGGCGGGCGGCCCCGGCGTCCGCGGCCTGGGCGGCGGTGCGGGCCGGCCTGCGCTTCTCGTAGTACTCACCGGAGTGCCACGCGCTGCCGGGGGTGCTGTCGGCCAGCCAGACGAGCTGGTCGGCGCCGCGCTCGGGACTGATCGTGAACAGCCGGCGGAGGAACCCGATCGCGTAGACGAACCGCATCGGGTTGTCGGTCTCCAGGGCGAAGTTGCTGCCGACCGCGCCGGGGTGGAAGGCGGCGGCGCTGAGGCCCTGCCCGTGGTACCTGCGGTGCAGTTCGTTGGTGAACAGGATGTTCTCCAGCTTGCTCCGACCGTAGGCGCGCTGTGCCGAGTAGCCGTGTTCGAGCTGGAGGTCGTCCAGGTCGACGCGGTCGGCCAGCCGGGCCGCGATGCTCGAGGTCTGGATCACCGACGCCCCGCTGGCGAGGAGCTTGTCCAGCAGCAGCCGGGTGAGCAGGAACCCGGCCAGGTGGTTCACCTGGAAGGTGAGTTCGTTGCCGTCCTCGGTGACCTCGCGGTGCGAGTTCATGATGCCGCCGGCGTTGTTCGCCAGCACGTCGATGCGCGGGTAGGCCGCGTCCAGCTCGGCGGCGAGCCGGCGCACCTGCGCCAGCGAGGCGAAGTCGGCGACGTGGTGCGGGGCGCCGAGCTCGGCCGCCAGGGCGGCCGTCTTCTGCGGCGAGCGCCCGACCAGGACGACCTGTTCGCCGCGGCCGGCCAGTTCGCGCGCCGCCGCTGCCCCGACGCCGTCGCTCGCG
>JAGQUI010000349.1 GCA_020438595.1 Propionibacteriaceae bacterium
AGCAGGTAGGCGCCGGCGAGCGGGGACAGCAGGACGATCGTCGCCAGGAGGCTGAGCATCAGCACCCGCCGCGGGACCGCCCACGCTCCCAGCACGCCCGTCATGGGGGCGAGCCTATCGGTGGACGCTCACCACCCGCCGCCGCCGCCACCGCCGAAGCCGCCACCCCCGGAGAAGCCCGAGCCGCCGCTGCTGGCCGCGGTGGCCGACTGCAGCGAACTGGTCATGGTGCTGGCCAGCGAATCCATCGAGGAGGCGAGGTGGTGGTAGCTGAAGCCGTAGCCGTAGCCGAAGTACCAGGGGGTGTTGAAGGTGTAGCGACCCTGGTCGGCGAGCTCGCTGAACACCCTCGTCCAACGCTCGGCCACGCCGAACATGATCGCGTAGGGCAGGTACCGGGAGAACACGTCGATGCCCTCCTCGAACCGGATCTGGTCCGCCTCGGCGGTGCGCAGGTACAGCTCGAAACCGCGGGTCTGCGCCAGCACGGCCGAACCGGTGGCCGTCCTCGACCCGAACCGGTTGTTCAGCACGATCACCGCCAGCCCGACGACCACGGCCGCGACGCCGACCAGCCCCCAGCCCACGAACCCGAGCAGGATCCCGGCGCCCACGCCGAGCACGACCAGGCCGGTGCCGACGGCGAGGGCGATCGCGCGCACGCTGGCCGGGTTGGCGGTGAACCACTTCAGGTCGGTGGTGACGCGCCGGTGCAGCGCGGACTTGGCGTCCGACATGAAGCCGGCGTAGCGGGAGTCCTTCAGGTCGTCGGTGGACACCTGCCCGCCCGTCTGGAACAGCGTTTGCAGCAACTCGGACTCGTACCCCGCCAGCTGGTCGCTCCCGCGCTGGCGCGTGAAGGCCCAGTCGCGCGCACCGGTCTGGGCGATCGTCAGGTGGCCCCGCACGGCGAGGTCGATGATCGTGGCGGTGATGTCCCGGTTGTCGGCCGTCGCGTCGGTCAGCGTCCCGAGTTCGCCCGGACGCGCGCCCTGCGGCGGCGTGAACTGGACGGCCACCGGCGCGTCGTGGGTCGCATACCCGATGCTCGTCTCCTGGCCGGGCGCAGGGACCACGCCCGGCGTGAGCCCGAGGTAGACCTGGTCGCGGGCGCCGCGCCGGGTGCGGCGGATCACCGCCGCGAGGCCCAGCGCCGACAGCACCGCCGCGATGCCGGCCGTCCACGGGGTGACCGGGAACATGTTGCCGATCGTGTAGCGCCGCTCCAGGCGCGCCTCCGCGCCGGTGAACGTGCCGGCCGGGAACCCGGCGACCACCTGCATGCCGGCGCCGTTGCCGACACCGCGGGTGGCGAAGTCCGCCGTCCTCCCGCTGGTGGCGGCCTCGCAGGGGAGGGTGAACGAACTGCCCTGGAAGCACGCGGCCCGGGTCACGTCGGCGGGGCCGTCCAGGGTGACCGTCGCGGAGTCGATCGGCACCTCCCAGCCGGTGCCGACCACGTTCCAGTTGAACTCGTCCAGTCCCGACTGCGCCTGGCTCGGCGCGATCAGTCCGCGGATCGTGTAGTTCACCTGGTAGGTCTGCACACCGGTGAAGGTGCGACCCTCGCTGCCCACCCGGATCAGCAGGTTGCCGTCCTGGGTCTCGGTGCGCACCGTCGCGTCCGCTCCGCTCGGGCTGGACACGGTGCCGACGGTCAGGTCGATCATCCGCCAGTGGTCGGGGTCGTCGGCGATCTCCTGGCGCAGCGGGAAGGTCAGGTAGGGACCGTGCCCCGCCTCGTTGCCGAAGTCGAACGACAGTTCCAGGTGGACACTGGTGGTGCCGTGGTCGTCGACCGCCGCCTGCACGTCGTAGGCGGTGATTCGCCAGTCCTCGCCGTCCGCCCGGGCCTGGGTCGGCACCAGCACCAGCGGTACCAGGGCCAGGGCGAACACTGCCAGCACGCTGCCGAGCCGCTTCATGGTTCGAGCCTACAAGGGCGCCAACGGTGGCTCGCGGGCCGGTCGGCATCGCTATCCTGACCGGGACCGAGAGGGGTGCCATGACCGGACAGGTGGTGACCGCCGAGCTGCTCGCCGTCGTCGTCGCCATGGTCGACGGGCGCCCGTCGGTGCTGACCCTCGGCGTGCCGCCACGGCTGCCGGCCGGCCCGCTGCTGCCCAGCCACCGCTCGCTGCAGGCCGCCACCCGGGCCTGGGTCGAGGAGCAGACCGGACGCCGGCTCGGCTACCTGGAACAGCTGTACACGTTCGCCGACCTGGACCGGGACGCGGCCGGACGCCGGATCTCGATCTCGTACCTCGGCCTGACCACCCCCGGCGAGCCCGGGATCGGCGGCTGGACGGCCTGGTACGACCTGTTCAGCTGGGAGGACCGCCGCGCGCGGGACGCGTCCGCCGACACCGTGGTCGAGCGCCTGCTGGCGTGGGCGGACTCCGACCCCGACCGCAGAGCGGAGCGCAGCCAGCGGGTGGCGATCAACTTCGGCCTCGACGGACGCGCCTGGCAGCCCGAACTCACCCTGCAGCGCTACGAGTTGCTGTACGAGGCCGGCCTGGTGGCCGAGGCCCCGGACGAATGGCGCCGGCCGGACCCGGAACTGGTGCCGGGCGGACGGATGCTGGGCGACCACCGCCGGGCGCTCGCCACCGGCCTGGCCCGGCTGCGCGCGAAGATCGGCTACCGCCCGGTGGTCTTCGAACTGATGCCGTCGACGTTCACGCTGCGCCAGCTGCAGGACTGCGTCGAGGCGCTGTCCGGCCACGCCGTGCACACCCAGAACTTCCGCCGGCTCGTCGAGCAGCAGGCGCTGGTGGAGGAGACGGGTGGCCTGCTTGAGACCGGCGGGCGCCCGGCCCGGCTGTACCGGTTCCGCCGCCAGGTGCTGGCCGAGCGCCACGTGGCCGGCACGAAGCTGCCCACCGTCCGCGCCCACTGAGCTGGTGGGTCACCGCCGCTCCCCCGCGCTCCCGGAGCCGTGATTGCGCCGCTCCTACAAGCACCCTGCGGCGAGCGGATTTGCACTCTCGATGTGCTGATGAAGCGCCCTGTGGCTTCCGGGCAGCATCCAGAGTGCAAAACGACTCACGACCCGAGCACCGCGAACACTCACCCCGGGGCGTCGAGCCCCCATAGCCCTCCGAACTCGGTTCCCGCTGCAAGGTCGCCCGCTCACAGGTGTCATTGCCGCCCGAGTTCGGCGGCGAACCGAACGTGCGCCAGACCGGGCGCCTGCAGCAGTCCCGACCCTTCGCAGGCGTAGCACCTCGCGGGGCCCGACCCCCGACTCCCCCTTTTGCTCAGATCGTGGAATACTTCTCCCGTTGCTTTTGCTCACAAGTAGCATAAGGCTGTTCGACGAAGGGACTCCGATGACCACCACGCTGCCGAGTGCCGCGGACCTCTACCCGAGGGTCGCCCACGTCATCCCGTCCGTGGAGTGGGCCACCATGTCCGACGACGTGGACGCGATCCTGCGGCTCAAGCGCGAGCGCAACGCCGTGATCCTCGCCCACAACTACATGACGCCGGAGATCTTCCACGGCGTCGCCGA
>JAGQUI010000034.1 GCA_020438595.1 Propionibacteriaceae bacterium
CGATCCGATGGCGTCGCGCAGGCACGCCCGGATCAACATCGGCGAACAGGTCGAGGTCATCGACACGAACTCCGCGAACGGCGTGGTGGTCAACGGCGAAGTGGTCACCCACGCCGTGCTCGGGCCGCGCGACGTCGCGGAGATCGGCGACAGCGAGTTCCTGGTCCGGGTCACGGACCCGGAGGCGGCCCGGCCGCCGCGGTTCGACACCGACTTCAACCGGTCCCCCCTGGTGCGCATCGAGTACGAGGGACGCGAGTTCCAGGCCCCCAAGCCGCCGGGCCGCCCCAACCCCGGCCGGTTCCCGCTGGTGGCGATGGTCGCGCCGCTGCTGATGGGCACCATCTTGTTCATCTTCACCCGCAACATGCTCAGCATCATCTTCATCGCGCTCAGCCCGCTGATCGCGATCGGCACCTACTTCGACCGCCGGTTCACCGACGGCCGGTCGAAGAAGGCCGCGCGGGAACGGTTCGACGAGGACCTGGAGAAGCTCTCCGAGGAGCTCACCAAAGCCCTGCAGGACGAGCAGGAGGCCCGCTGCGCGGAGATCCCGACCGCGGCCGCGGTGGTGGCGTCCGCCAGCGAGCGCAACCCGGACCTGTGGCACCGCCGGCCGGAGACCGAGGACTTCCTCGCGCTCAACCTGGGCTACGGGCGCGACGCCTCCCGGCACACGTACAAGCTGCCCGAGCGCGGCGAGACCAGCGCCGGGGACTGGGCGGCGATGGTGGAACTCCAGCAGCGCTGCGAGTTCGTCGACGACGTGCCGATCATCGCCCGCCTGCGCGAGTGCGGGAACCTGGGCGTGGCCGGGAACGCCGACTGGCTGGCCCCGGTGGGACGCACGCTGGTCGCCCAGCTGGCCTGCCAGCACTCGCCGGCCGAGCTGGTGCTGGCGGCGATCGCCTCCCCGGAGAGCTGCGTCCGCTGGAACTGGCTGATGTGGCTGCCGCACGTGGGCTCGGCCCACTCCCCGCTGGCCGGCTCGCACCTGGCGTCCTCGTCCGGGGCGGTGTCGGCGCTGGTCACCGGGCTGGAGGAACTGGTCGCGGCACGGCGCGACCGCAAGGATCACGTGCCCGCGGTCGTCCTGCTCGTCGAGGACGACGCGCCGGTGGAGCGCGGCCGGCTGGTCACCCTGGCCGAGGACGGCCCCGCCGTCGGCGTCCACCTGCTCTGGTTCGCCGACCGGCACGAGCAACTGCCCGCCGCCTGCCACGGCTACCTGGTGCACGACTACGAGGCGAAGACCACGACCGCGGGGTTCGTGAAGGAACACCGCACGGCGGCGATCAGCCGCGTCGAGGGGCTCGCCGAGGACGTCGCGCTCGACCTGGCGCACCGGCTCGCCCCGATCCAGGACGCGGGCGCGCCCGTGCTCGACCAGTCCAGCATCCCGCGCTCGGTCTCCTACCTCTCGCTGACCGGGCCGCAGCTCGCGACCGACCCGAAGGCCACCGTGGAGCGGTGGGTGGAGAACGGCTCGGTGTCCGGCGGGCAGCGCCCGGCGGGCAAGGGCGCGGCCAACCTGCGCGCCCTGGTCGGGCACGGCTCGGCGGGCCCACTCAGCCTGGACCTGCGGGCCCAGGGGCCGCACGCCCTGGTCGGGGGCACCAGCGGCGCGGGCAAGTCGGAGTTCCTGCAGTCGTGGATCCTGGGCATGGCGGCCGGCCACAGCCCGCAGCGGGTCACGTTCCTGTTCGTCGACTACAAGGGCGGCTCCGCGTTCGCCGACTGCGTCCAGTTGCCGCACAGCGTCGGCCTCGTCACCGACCTCTCCCCGCACCTGGTCCGTCGCGCGCTGACGTCGCTGCGCGCGGAACTGCGCTACCGCGAGCACCTGCTGAACCAGAAGGGCGCGAAGGACCTCGTCTCGCTGGAGCGCACCGGCGACCCCGACTGCCCGCCGTCGCTGGTGATCGTCGTGGACGAGTTCGCGGCGCTGGTCACCGAGGTGCCCGAGTTCGTCGACGGCGTGGTGGACGTGGCCCAGCGCGGCCGCTCGCTCGGGCTGCACCTGATTCTGGCCACGCAGCGTCCGGCCGGGGTGATCAAGGGCAACCTGCGGGCCAACACCGCGCTGCGGGTGGCGCTGCGGATGGCCGACGAGGCCGACTCCGTGGACGTGATCGACTCCCCGCTGGCGAGCGAGTTCGACCCGCGCATCCCCGGCCGTGCCGCCGTCCGCACCGGCCCGGGCCGGATCTCGCTGTTCCAGGCGGGGTACGTCGGCGGCTGGACGTCGGCCGAGCCCGAGGCGCCCCGGATCGAGATCGAGACCATGACCTTCGGCGACGGCATCGCCTGGGAGATCCCGTCCGTCCGGCCGAGCGGCGAGACGAAGGAGGACGGGCCGACCGACATCGCCCGGGCGGTGGCCCGGATCGGCGAGGCGTCCGCGATCTGCGAGATCGGCGAGCCCCGCAAGCCCTGGCTGCCCGAACTCGCCACCACCTACCGGCTCGAGGACGAACTCGGCACGCTCGCCCAGCGGTCGCGGGAGTTCCCGCTGCTGCTCGGGGTCGCGGACGACCCCCGGCACCAGGCGCAGCACCCGGTGTTCTGGGATCCGGAGGCCGACGGCAACCTCGCGGTGTTCGGAGTCAGCGGCTCGGGCAAGTCCGCCCTGCTGCGCACCATCGCGTTCTCGGCGGCCTTCCAGACCCGGCTCAACCCGACCCAGGTGTACGCGCTCGACCTCGGCACGGCCGGCCTGTCGATGCTGGAGCCGCTGCCCACCGTGGGCGCGGTGATCGAGGGCCAGGACCGGGAGCGCACCGACCGGCTGCTGCGCCGCCTGATCGAGACGCTCGACGAGCGCTCGGACCGCTTCGCCGCGGCGCGGGCGGGCTCGATCAGCGAGTACCGCCAACACACCGGACACGCGGACGAACCCCGCATCCTGCTGCTGCTGGACGGCTTCGCCGCGTTCCGCGACGAGTACGAGGGTGCGTTCAGCCTGTCCTCCACCTACGCGCGGCTGCTCCGGCTGCTCGCCGAGGGCCGCGGCGTCGGCATCCACGTCGCACTCGCCGCCGAGCGTCCGAACGCCCTGCCCTCGACGGTCACGTCCAGCGTGCAGCGCCGGCTGGTGCTGCGCCAGGCGGACGAGAACGCCTACGTGACCCTGAACGTGCCCAAGGACGTGCTGGTGGCCGCGCCGGCCGGCCGCGGCGTGTTCGCCGGCGACACGAACGAACTGCAGGTGGCGGTGCCGGGCGGCTCGTCCTCACCCGCCGAGCAGGCGGCGACGATCGACCAGCTGGCCAGCTGGCTGACCGGCCAGGGCGTGCCGCCGGCGCCGGAGGTGAACCGGCTGGCCGGCCTGGTCCGGATGTCCGAGCTGCCGACCAGCGTGGGCGGGCTGCCCGTGCTCGGCATCGGCGAGGCGGAACTGGAGCCGGTGGGCTTCGAGGCCCAGGGCGCGTTCCTGATCGCCGGCATGCCCGGCTCGGGCCGCACCACGGCGCTGCGTTCGGTGGCGAACGCGCTGCACCGCTGGCGTCCGTCGCTGCCGATGTACTACTTCGGGCCGCGCCGCTCGCCGGTGCACGCCGAGTCGCTGTGGACGGAGGTGGCGCTCGACCTGGAGGCGATCGGGAAGCTGGCGGTCGCGCTCAAGCCCGCCGTGGAGAAACCGTCCACGAGCGAGGTGGAGCCCGGGCTGGTGCTGGTGTTCGAGGGACTCGGCGAGTTCGTGAGCACCCCGGTGGAGAGCGCGCTGCTCGACCTGATCAAGAACGCCCGCCGGAACGGCCACCTCGTGGTGGCCGAGCAGGACACGTCGGCGTGGGGCTCGGGCTGGCCGATCATCTCCGAGGTGCGCAACAACCGGCACGGCCTGGTCATGCAGCCCGACCCGAACGACGGCGACATCCTGTTCAAGGTGGCGCTGCCCCGGATCAAGCGCAGCGACTACCCGCAGGGGCGCGGCGTCTACGTCCGCTCCGGCAAGCAGTGGACGGTGCAGGTCCCGCTGCCGGACTGACCCCGCCGACCCGGATCCGGCCCAGGTTCAGAGGGAGTCGAAGTAGTCGAGAACCTGCGCCTTGACCTCGGCCGGCAGTGGTGCGACGTCACCGACCGAGGGCCCCGAGGGATCACCGTGGGGGAGTTCCCGGTAGAACCCGATCCTGCCCAACGACATGACCCGAACCACCGGTCAGCGCGGTCGCTGCGCGGCGTCGGCGTCGCGCAGCCAGGGCTCGCGCTCAAGCCTGTTCTGCAGTTCCGTGTCGTCCAGGGCAACCAACGGCAGGCCCGTCACCAGCTCCAGCAGCACGGTCGGGCGCCAACCCCCCTCGGCCACGGACCACACCTCCGGGCGGGTCTCGCGACCAGACCGACGGAACACGAGGTCCCAACCCAACCGGTCGACGCCGAACACCTCATCCTCGGCCCCGCCCGGTGCCGAAGCCGGCTCACGGGCGGACACCTCCCGGGCGAGTCCGTCGAAAGCGTCTGCCGGGCTCTTCAGGTGGTAGGCCGCGATGTTGCCGGCCTCGTCCACCACGAGGTTGAACGCACCCCGCAGGCCGCGCGCGCCAAGGATCCACCCGCTTCCGGGCACCTCGTTGACCTGCCAGTCCGTGACCACGTGGCCCTGCAGCGCGCTGTACTCCGCCGCGAGCTCGAGCAACGCCTCGGTGTTGCTCACCACGAACTGCCGACCGGTTCGCCCTCGCCGATCCATCGCCCCTGCAGGACGAGGGTGTCGGTCAGGGCGGTGATCGCGTCCCGGGCGGGCAGGTGGGGCGTGGAGAAGGTCACGTGCGCGACGGCGGTCGGGCTCGGTCCCGGCACGCCGACCCAGTAGTCGAGGAGGAGCAGCGGGACGTCCTTGCCGCCGAGTTCGGGGTCGCCGGAGCGGACCCGGCTGTGCCGCAGCACCTCGTCGCCGTCGACGCGGAGGCGGACGAGTTCGTCGGCGTCCCCGGCCCTGCCGAGCAGGCTCTCGGCCACCCCGTCCAGGGGGCTCTTCTCGCCGACGCCCGGGCCGAGGTCATGCCAGTAGCTCACCATGCTCACCGCGGCCGCCGCGTCGCCGGTGCGGGTGATCAGGAAGGCGTACTGGCGTCCCCCGGCGGACGCGGCCTGGGCGGTGGAGCGGCCCAGCCACTCCCGCATGTCGTGCCGCAGGCTCGCGCCGCGGTCGGACAGCACCCTGGTCTGGTCCTTGACGATCTCCTTGATCCGGGCCTTCCGCACGGTCTCGTCCGCGGTCAGGTCGATCGTGGCCCAGTGCCCCTCCAGAGGGAGCGCGAACCCGACGATCTCGCCGGCAGGCTCCGCCGCGTCCGACGCGGCCGCGACGTCGGGCTCAGCGTCGACAGGGGTGGCGTCCAGGATCGTGCGGAAGATGCTCGCGGGGAGGCTGAGCGCGTGCGGCCCCGCGGCGTCGAAAGTGACCTGGGCGAGAGCCGCCGAGTGCTCCGCGACGAACTCCGCCACGGCGGCCCCGTGGCGGATGACGAACAGTCGCTCGTCCGTCGCGGTGAGGAAGCGGGCGAGCGTCCCCGCGGAGGAGAACAGGAGCAGGTCCGGGGCCGGCTCGGGCTCGGCCTGATTCGCGAACGCGCACGCCTCGAGCCCGCCACCGGAAGCCAGCGTCGGAACCACCACGACGTCGTAGGCGAGCGCCTCCAGCACGGCGGGCAGGTCGTCCGCGGCCAGCGCCCCGGCCAGCCGCGGCGAACCCAGTTCGGGGACGGCCGCGACCGGGACGGCGCCGGACAGGACGGCGGTGCCGACGTCTCCGATCGAGCCGGTGCTGTCCGGGTCGACCAGCCGGAAGAGGAGTTCGCTGTTGGTCTCGAGGGCACCCTCCAGGAAGTGGGGGCGCCCGGACGTGTCGTCGTCCGCCGGTGCCGTGATCAGGGCTGCGGCGGGACCGATGCCGCCCGGCAGGGCACCCAGCCCTCGGGCCACGTGGGGTTCAGTGGCGCGCACCGCGCTCTCCTCTGCGTTGGGTCTGGCCGGGCCGGTCGGGTCACTCCGCCCGGGGGACGTTGCCTCCGCCCGTGGGCTGCTGACCGTTTCCGGTCAGGGCGTCGGCGCCCTGCTGGTCGATGTCGATCCAGTTGTCGGCGACCGTGATGGCGGCGTCGCCGAGAGCGTTCATCGCCTCGACCATCTTGGCGCGGGTGTCGTCCCAGCCGTGGGCGAAGTCGTGCACCACCTCGGAAAGGCGGTGATGTCCCACCGCGGCGGCGATGGAGTCGCTGTTGGCGTTGGCGCCGTCGAACTCCGACGCCACGGACTTGAGGTCGTTACCCATCGTCCGGATTGCGTCCACCTCGACGATCAGCGTCATCTCAATGCCCTCATTTCATTCAAATCTCGCATTCGGCCGGAGCCGCCGGATTCGGTCGATCACCACACCGGTATCCGCCGAACCCACGGACATTATTCCGCGTCGTTCATCCGTGCGCAGGACGAGCAACAATCGCCCGCTCAAGGTGGAGAGCACGACACCGTCCCGGGGCTGCCGCAGGAACTCGCCGGTCCCGGGAGCCAGGTCGATCAGGTCCGACCAGGCGAGCCGCAGCACCGGCTCGTCGCCCGCCTGCCGGGGGTCGAACAGCCTGATCCCGGACTCGCCCGCGGCCAGCACCATCTCGCCGAGCCGTGGCTTGCGGACCCCGATGTTCTTCAGCTCCGTCTGCACCAGGTAGCCGCCGACCACCACGTCCCACTCGCCGGTGGCGGTGAGCCGGCGGATGCTCCTGGTGAACACCCGCCGATCCCACAGCGCCCACAGCAGGAGCACCACGAGTGCGCCGACGACACCGATACCGACGATCAGGGGCATCGTCCAGTTGCCCTGAAGCACCCGGTACAGGATCAACCCGAGCGCTCCGAGGCCGACCAGGACGGCGGCCCAGGGCGCCGAACGGGTCACCGCTCCGTCCTCGATGGGCGGACGGGCCGTCAGTTGCCGCGAAGCGCGCTGCCCATCTGGTTGTCCATCTCGACCACGGCCTGCGCGTACTGCGAGAGGAACTTGCCCAGCGGCTCCATGTTGTCGGAGACCTGCTTGAGGCCGGTCGACAACTGCTGGAACTGCTCGGAGTAGGCACCGGAGGCGGCGGCGGTGGTGAACCCGGACCCGATGAGTCCGTTGACCGCGCTCTGCGCCTCGGTGATCTTGCCGTCGATCTCGTTCTTGATGGCGACCAGCTTCTGGCCGATGGAATCCATCTGATCGGGGGTGTAACCGTAGGTGTTCGCCGACATGCGACTTCCCTTCCTTAGCCCTTCGACCGGGTCTCCCGGTTTGCCCGGCAGGCTAGCACAGCTCGAAAAACGTTCGGGCTACGCCAATTGTGTCCGAAACTGTACGAATGTGGAGCCGCCGCCCGCGGGGGTGGCTGCAACCGGGTGACCGGCCGCGGAAAGGTCCGCGACGGCCGCTATTCTGGGCGGCGCACAGGGATTTTGTGGCGGCAGTGATCTCGTTCCGGGTGCATCGTCATCCCGGCAACCGTGACCGGTTCATGGTTGTGGTGGCCCGGACGGAGGGGATTTCGTGGTGAGCAGGCCTTCGGACTGGTCGGCGTTGGGGTTGGGTTCTGATCCGACCCCGGGTGACCCGGTCGTGGTGCGGCAGGGCGGCAGCGACTACTCGGGGGTGGCGGACGCGATCGCGCGGGCCGCGGCCACGCTGCGGAGCCTGGCCGCCGGATCCTCCAACGCGGACTCGGTGGCGGCGCTGCTGGAGTCCCGGGACAAGGTCGTCGACGACGTCGGGAAGGCCGAGGGCCGCTACCGGTCCGCCGGATCCGCGCTGACCACCTACGCAGCCACCCTGGACCGGGTCCAGACCGAAACCCTGCACGCCCTCACCCAGGCCCGCTCGGCGAAGGCGGAGGCCGAGGCCGAGGAATCCCTGCAACACCGCTACCACACGATGGCGGCGAACCTCGACGACGACGACCCGGCCGACGCCGACCAGATCGACGACTACAACCGCAAAGAGTCCCAACACCGCAACGCCGCCTCCGCGGCCCGGTCCCGGATCGCCACCCAGATCACGATCGTCGAACAGGCCGTCACCGACCGCGACACCGCCGCCCAGACCGCGGTCGACCAGATCGAGAACACCACCGGCTCCGACGGCCTGAACGATTCGTGGTGGGACGACTGGGGCGCGAAGGTCACCGAATGGATCGCGACCATCGCCGAAGCCGTCGCCACCATCGCCGGCATCCTCGCGTTGCTGGTGTGCTGGATCCCCGTGATCGGGCAGGCCCTGGCCGGGATCCTGCTGATCGTCGCCGCCGTCGCCGGGATCGTCGCCGCCCTGGCCAACATCGCCCTCGCCGCGACCGGGGAGAAGTCCTGGGGCGAAGCCGCCGTCTCGATCGTGTTCGCGATCCTCGGCTGCATCGGGGTCGCCGGCGCCGCCCGCGCGGGGGCGGCTGCGTTCCGGGCGATGATGACCCAGGGGGCCAAGATGGCCGGTCGGGGGGCCGGGTCCAGGCTGGGCGCTTTCGCGATGAAGACCCTACTGAGGCGCGGCGCAACCGGTCGGATCGCCCTGGGCAACACCTTCAACAACATCAAGGGTGCCCTGGGCGAGGAGATCATCAACGTCCGGGCCTTCCAGTCCAAGGGGTCGTTCCAGGTGCCCGGCACAACGAAGTTCCGGCAGCCGGACGGGGTCCTGAAGCTCGGCCCGGTCACGATCTTCGGGGAGGCCAAGAACACGAAGAGCATCGGCGTCACCCAGCAGATCCTCGACTACGTCGACATCGCCAGGGCCAACGGCGGGTTCGACCTTCGCCTCTTCGTCAACGAGGCCACGAAGACACCGGTCTCCAGAACGCTCGGTGTGACCGTGCGGGGGCTCGACGGCGTGACGGTCACGACGTTCGAGCATGTGCTCGGAGTCAAGATCAACGCCATCTACCAGGCCCCGATCTCGCTCGCCGCCGGCGCCGTCAACCTGACGGGCGGCTGAGGCGTGTCCTACGACCTCGAGATCTACGGCCGCAGGCCGGTGCCGCCCGAGCAACTGCGGAGCCTCCTCGACATCCGCGGGCTCAGGATCCAGGACGCCGACGAGTCGGGCTGGAGCGTCCTGCACGCCGACGGGGAGATCAGCGCCGCGGGACCGCTGCGTGTCGTCGCCGACGACGTCCCGGAGGACATCGAGGGCTTCGGGCGGGGTGGCATCAGGTACGAGGTCGAGGTCAAGTCGGGCATCCCGGCCGAGTTCGTCGACCGCACGCTGCAACGGTTCGCGTCCGCGCTGGACGGTGGCATCATCTACGAACCGGGCGTGGGCGTGCGCTGGCCCCCGCCCGCGGAGCCCACTGCCGAGGAGGCTCCCGATCGGCTCACCGAGGCCCTCGCGGTGCGTTGGTTCGGACGGACCCACAAGGACGCCCCACCCGTGCGTGGTTTCGCTGACGCGGCCGAACAGTTCATGCCGGCCGCAATGCCACAGAGGTTCGGCCTCAAGCGCCGCGCGGTCGCGGAGGCCGGACTCTCCGCGATGGAGCAGGAGTGGCGCGAACAGCGCGGCTGGCACATCCTCGCCTTCACCATGCGCTCCCCCTTCGACGTGGGCGGGCTCACGACCCTTCCGGCCGCCCTGCAGAACGTCCAGCACGTGTGGCAACTGGATCTCCTCCTGCCCGCGGAGCCCTATCGTGATCCGGCCCGCCGCGCCGCCCTCCGGGAGTTCTTCACCGAGGTCGCCGAGCGGACCTCGGCGGGCTACGCGTTCGCCCAGGTGCTGGGCGGCGCCGTCGCCAAGGGCCGACGAGTCGAACTGCGCGCGGACACCGAGCAGCCGTGCGAGGTGTTCGACCGGCAGCGCGGCCTGCTCGGACTGACCCCGTTCCCGGTGTGGTGGTCCTGGTTCGGCCCCGCCTACCAGCCGCTGGTCGCCGACCAACTCGCCCATCCCCCGGCGGGGTGGACGCTCGTTCCGACCGCCCACGGAACGCTGGTCAGCCTCGGGGAGAATCCCGCCGGCCCGCGCGGACTACCTGCGACCTGGTTCCCGGGCGGCCTGCGCGCCCACCGGCCCCTGCTGGGACGCGGCCTGCGCGCCGCCCGCAGCATCCCCGACTGGAGCGCATCGTGACCGCGCCGAGCGCCCTGCCCGCGACTGCGGAGGCAGACGCAGACGCCCTCGTCGAGTACATCGCCGGGTTCGCCTACTCCATGCTGGGCAGCCGCCGCGCGTTCCTGCCGGCGGGCGCCGCGATCACGCACACCGGCGAGCTCGAGCCGTTCGCCGCCGAGCCCGACCCCACCGCGAGCGCCGTCGAGATGTTCGCACTCCTCCTCGATGGCGCCAGACAGAGTCGCGACGACTGGCGAGCCGTGTGCCTGGCGATCGACACCGCCCACCCCGAACTCGGCGACACCATCGAGTTCCACCTCGACTTCGCCGGGGGCAGCACCGGCCTGGTCCTGCTGCTGCCGTACCGCCCCGGCGGGTTGTGGCGCGAACCGGTCTTTGGCGATCCGGTCACCAGCCCCGGTCCGTCCTTCGTCTACGGCGACCCGTCGCCGGACTGACCGGCTCCCGCTCATGGGGTGGTTCACGCGCAGGCAGAAACCTGCGGAGCCCGACCAGATGGAGTTCCTGAGCCGGTACACGATGGGTCAGGGCGATCTGCAGGCCCTCACCGAACCGCCGGCGGCGGACGCCCCCGTCCCGGAGGCCTGGCGTGAGCTGCCCGCACTCGTGCCGGCCGAACGAGTCGAGACCGCGGTCCGGTTGCTGCAGGCGAGCGTCGGCGCCGAACTGCGCAACACCGTCGTCGACGAATGGACCGTCGTCGGCTTCGAGAGCTGAATCCGCGTGTCCTACAGCGTCAGTGTCTACGCGAAGCGGTCGATCCCGGCCGCGAAGCTCCAGGCGACGTTCGCCGATGCCGCCGACTTCACGAAGGTGGACGACACCCGGCTGGAGCACGTCGATGCCGACGGACTACTGATCCTGGCTGGCCCGCTCCGCGTCGAGCCGGAGGACGTGCCGGCGGAGGTTCTCGCACTGGCACCGGTCACCTACCAGTACACGTTCACCTTCCGCACCGGGGTTGGCCACGACCTGGCCCGCCGGCTCGCCGAATCCCTCGATGGCGTCCTCTACGACGAGGAGGTCCTGCGCGCACCGCGCGACGTCCTGCCCAAGGCGGTCAAACCCGCCGCCCACGAGCCCCTGGACGTGATCCAGCTGTCCTGGTTCGTCCCGCCGCGGGCCGACACCACCCCGGCACGGCTCTACTGGGAGGCCGCCACCCGCTGGCTCCCCGACGCTCTGCCCGCCCGGTTCGGCGAAGACGAACCGTTTCAGGGCAAGGCCGCGGACTCCGGCGTGGCCGGGATGGAGGACGCCTGGCAGCAACACCACCTCGACGTGGGGTTCATCTGCGCCCGATACCCGTTCATCGAAGGCAGCGTGGGCACTCCGGACCGGCCCGAAGCGATCCCGGCCTGGCGGATCCTCGTCACGGTCGCCGCGAGCCCGTTCCAGGATGCCGGTTGGCGGGAACTCCTGCAGGGCTTCTTCGTCGGCCTCGCCGAGACCGCCGGGGCCCTCCACGCCATCGCCGAGGTGCAGACCGGGTACACCCTCTCGCGCGGTCGCCTCTGGCGCCAGGGCACGCCCGAGCCGTCCGCGAGCCCGTGGAGCCCGGCCGGGTTCTGCGGCCTCGCCAAGCACCCTGTGTGGTGGTCATGGTTCGGTCCTGCCTACCAGCCGCTGCTCGCCGACCGGTTCGCGCGCAAACCCGCGGCCTGGGCGCTCACCCCGACCACCACCGGAACCCTGCTCAGCCTCCACGACACCCCCGTGCCACGGCGGGCACTCCAGCCGTACCTGTTCGGAAGGCCGGTCGCCGCCGACTGGTTCAGCCCGCAGCTCCTGCCCCGTTCCGGACGGACGCACTGGAAACAGCCCGCGAGGGTTGTTCCCCAGTGGCCGACGCAGCCCTTCGAGAGCTGAACCACGTGTCCACCCGCGGCCCCGGGGCCTCGGCGAACCGGTAGGTTCGGGGACGGACGCGTCCCGCGCGTCCCGAGCGGGCCTGGCGGAGCCCGAACGGATGGAGGGCACGGGTGCGACTCAAGCTGGAACTGGTGCAGCCGGACGGCGACGTCCGCGCGATCGCCGTGACCGCGGAGGCCACCGCGACGATCGGTGACGTCGCCGCGGCGATTCGCGCCGGCGAGACCCAGTTGCCGTGCGCCCCGGATTCCGGCGTCACCCTGCAGGTGCTCCGCGACGAGGACCCCGGCAACACCCTGCTCCCGCCCCGCTTCCTGCTGCCCGAGTCGGGCCTGCACTCCGGGCAGCGGGTGCGCGTCATGCAGTGGGCCACCGCCGCCGGCGCGGCCGACCTCGCCGCGCCCGCCGAGCTGCGGGTGATCTCCGGTCCCGCCAAGGGGTCGGTCCACCCGCTCTACCGCGGCCCGAATGTGGTCGGGCGCCAGGCCGGCTGCGACGTGGTGCTCGCCGATCCGATGGCGTCGCGCAGGCACGCCCGGATCAACATCGGCGAACAGGTCGAGGTCATCGACACGAACTCCGCGA
>JAGQUI010000350.1 GCA_020438595.1 Propionibacteriaceae bacterium
TCGGTGATCGCGAAGCGGTCGCCGGGACGGGAGTCGAATTCGTCCAGTTCGGCGACCACCCAGTCCATCGCGTACTCGGGCATGATCGGCGCGGCGCGGTTCGCCGAGGCCTGGTTGCCGCAGATCAGGGTGGCCGGCTCGATGAAGATGCTCATGTTCTCGAGCACGTTGCGCACCATCAGCGCCCGCCGCAGCACCATCGGCTCGTCCTGGTGCTGCTGGTAGGTCTGCGTGGCCAGCACGGCCCGCTCGACGCACACCGACTGCGGCGTGTCCAGCAGTTCCTCGCGCCAGGCGGCCATGCGGGGGGTCAGCCGCCCGAAGTGTGGTTCGTCGGTCCGGACGGGCGTTGCCACCGTTGTGCTCATCAATGATCCTCTCGATCTTGCATACGAATACTACTTAGGTTTCGAATGAAAGTCGAGCGGCCTGACGGGCTTCGTTCGGACGGGCTTGCGGAATCCCGCGGCATCCCTTACGATTGAATCGATAAATAAACTGAACCGAAAGCAAAACGAAAGGGACGGTCGATGTCGATCGAGCGCAGCGAGCGCGAATCCCTGATCCTTGCCCGCCTGGCCCGGGAGGGATCACTGACGGTGGCGAGCCTGTCGAAGCAGCTGGGTGTCTCCGAGGTGACGATCCGCGCCGACCTGCGCACCCTCGAGGAGCAGGGTCTGCTCGCCCGCACCCACGGCGGCGCCGAGGCCACGGGCTACCGCAACGTGCTGGAGCGCCAGCTGCAGCACTCGGCGGAGAAGAGCCGGATCGCGGCGGCCGCTGCCGACCTCGTCCGCGACAACGACGTGATCCTGATCGAGGCGGGCACGACCTGCGCCGAGATCGTGGCGTACCTGGGCACGCGCCGTGGGGTGCAGATCCTGACCAACTCGACGCTGGTGCTGCGGCAGGCGCGCCTCTACCCGTCCATCACCGTCGTGCTCACCGGCGGCACCTTCAACCGGGCCAGCGAATCGCTGGTCGGTCCCGGCGCGCTGGCCTCGCTGGAGGCCTTCAACGTGCGGCTCGCCTTCTTCGGCACCGACGGCTTCAGCGCGGAACGCGGCCTGACCACCGCGTTCGCGGAGGGCGCCGAGGTGATCCGGGCGATGCGCGCCCGGGCGACCGAATCGTGGCTGGTGGCCGACTCCAGCAAGTACGGGAAGGCCGGCTTCGTCCGTGTGATGGGCCTCGCCGACCTCACCGGCGTGATCACCGACTCCGGACTCGAGACCGAGTCCCGGGCAGAACTCAGCAACAGCGGTCTCGACGTCCGCTTCGTCTAGGAAACAGGAGAACCAATGGCTCAGGTAGTAGTGATGCCACAGCTCGGCAACACGGTGGAGTCGTGCCTGATCACCACCTGGCTGGTCGCGATCGGTGACGAGGTCACCGAATCGTCGCTGCTGTGTGAGATCGAGACCGACAAGTCCTCGATGGAGGTGCCCGCCGGCGTTTCCGGGACGGTGCTCGCACTGCTCGCCGAGGAGGGCGACGACGTGCCCGTGAAGGAGCCCCTGGTGGTCGTCGGCGCGCCCGGTGAGGACATCTCGGGGCTGACCTCGGCAACGGCCCCTGAGGAGGCTCGTGAGCTCGCGAGCGAGCCGTCACGAAGGGCTGCGGAGCCGAGCGAGGAGGCCGCCCTTCGTGACGACCGCTCGTCCCTCGCGGTCTCCTCAGGGAGCGGTGAAGGTGCTTCCGCGGTCTCCTCAGGGAGCGGTGAAGGTGCTTCCGCCGTCTCCCCGCGCGCCCGCGGCCTCGCGGCGTCCCGGGGGATCGCGGCCGACCAGCTGGCCGGCACCGGCCCGCAGGGCCGCGTGATCGAGCGCGACGTGCAGGCCGCCATCGCGGCCGGGCCGGGCCTGACCGCCGGTGCCCGCGCACAGGCCGAGGGCTTCGTGCCCGGTGCGGCCGGCTCCGGGATCGGCGGACGGGTGACCCGCGCCGACCTGGCGAACACGGTCCCTGAGGAGGCGGCGAGGAACGCCCTTCGTGACAGCCGCTCGTCCCTCACGGCTTCCTCAGGGACCGCGAAGGAGTTCCCGGGGGCCTTCACCGACACCCCGCTCAAGGGCATCCGCAAGGTGATCGCCGAGCGGATGATGAACAGCCTGGCCACGTCCGCGCAGCTCACCTACACCGCGACCGCTCCGGCCGCCGGGCTGCTGGCGATGCGCAAGCGGCTCAAGAACGCCGGCGATCCCGACCTGGCCGCCGTCACGATCGGCGACCTGGTCGGCTACGCCACGGTGAAGGCGCTGGCGAAGCACGCCGTGGTGAACGCCCACCTCGCCGACGGGGTCCTGCGCAGCTTCGAGAACGTCCACCTCGGCATGGCCGTCGACACCCCGCGCGGCCTGCTCGTGCCGACGCTGCGGTTCGCCGACACCCTCACCCTGCGCGAGTTCTCGGTGCAGTCCAAGGCGCTCGCGAACGAAGCGATCGGCGGCTCGATCAACCCCGACCTGCTCGGCGGCGCCACGTTCACCGTCTCCAACCTCGGCGCGTTCGGGATCGAGTCGTTCACCCCGCTGCTGAACGTGCCGCAGGTGGCCATCCTCGGCGTGGACGCGATCTTCCCGCGCGCGGTCATCAACGCCGACGGCTCGGTGGGTGCCGAGCAGCGGATCGGGTTCTCGCTGACCGCCGACCACCAGGTGATCGACGGCGCGGACGCTGCCCGGTACCTGAAGGACCTGTGCTCGGCGATCGCCGACATCGACCTGACCGTGCTCGGCTGAGAAGGACGCGAAACATGGCTGACTACGACGTGATCATC
Source organism: Propionibacteriaceae bacterium (assembly GCA_020438595.1). The sequence continues at coordinate 2,780 of JAGQUI010000350.1, forward strand.
CTGGGCGGCGGCCCCGGCGGCTACCTGGCCGCCGAGCGGCTCGGGCATGCGAAGCAGAAGGTGCTGCTGGTCGAGCAGGAGTCGCTCGGCGGCACCTGCCTCAACGTGGGCTGCATCCCCACCAAGTCGCTGCTCAACTCCGCCAAGCTGTACGCCCACGCGCAGCATTCGGAGCAGTTCGGCATCACCGCGACCGGCGTCGCCTACGACTGGACGCAGGTGCAGGCGTGGAAGGCCGACGTGGTCGGCAAGCTCGTCGCCGGCGTCGGCGCGTCGGAGAAGCGGGCCGGGGTCGAGGTCGCGAACGCCCACGGCACCCTGGTCGGGCCGGGCGTGGTCGAGGTCGCGGGGGAGCGGAGGACCGCCGACCACGTGATCATCGCCACCGGCTCGGTGCCCGTGCTGCCGCCCATCCCGGGCGCGGTCGACAACCCGCTGGTGGTCGACTCCACCGGCCTGCTCGCCGTCCCCGAGGTGCCGAAGCGGCTCGTCGTGATCGGCGGCGGCGTGATCGGGGTCGAGTTCGCGTCCCTGTTCGCCGCGTTCGGCGCCCAGGTCGAGGTGGTGGAGATGCTGCCCGAGATCCTGGCGTTCATGGACGACGACCTCGCCGCCCGCACCCGCAAGGCGCTCACCGGGGTCTCCTTCCGGCTCGGCTGCCGGGTGACCGGCATCGAGGGCGCGACCGTCGTCTACACCGACGCCAAGGGCGCCGAGCAGCGCGCCGAGGCC
>JAGQUI010000351.1 GCA_020438595.1 Propionibacteriaceae bacterium
CCCGACTCCTCGATCTCGAACTTGCGGCGCTTCGGGCTCGCCGGGTGGGCTTCCTGCCGCCCCCCTGCCGGGGGTGGCGCGGCGCGGCCCGTGTTCGCCTCCCCGGCCTCCACGCGGCCTCTGCGGCCCTTGCGGGCAGGTTCGGCGGGCGCGAGGCTCGCGTATCCGTCCGGCACCGGGCGGCCGTAGGCGTTCACGTGGACGGCGCTCTCCTCGCGGACGGTCGGGTCGATCGGCACGGTGCGTCCGAAGGCGTTCGTGAAGGTGCCTGGCTTGTCCGGCTCGGCCTCCAGCTGGACCTTCCGGCCCCAGCTGTTCGTGTACGACTTCATGGTGTTCTCCTCTCGCTGTTGCGCTGGTGGTGTGGCACGACGGCATGGGCGTATCACCGCTACGCGGCCTCGTGCCTGGCGGGCGTTCGGTGGGATGCGCCGCGGGCCTCGCCTGCGCTGGCGGCGGCCCAGGCTCCTTCGCTGACCCCCGGCGGCTTCTGCTGGCCCTCTGCGGGGTCTGGCGTCTTGGGCTGGGTGTCGGTGGCGGGTTGGGCGGGCAGATCCGCGGGAGGTGGCGCGGACGGGACCTCCCCAACCTGCTCCTCCTGCGGGTTGGGAGATTCGCCCGTGCTCGCGGGTTGGCCGCCGACGGGCTCCCAGTCGTGATAGTCCCCGCCTCTGCCCCAGTTCTTGTCGTGGTTCGCTCGCGTCTTGCCGCACTCCCGGCATTCGGGCTCATCCGGCTTGGGGCCGTCGAAGTGCGTGGCCTGGTACTTCGCGAAGATGATCGCGGCGGGTGTGTCCGCGCCGGGGTCGCTCGCGGCCCGGACGGCCTGGGCTTCGGCGTCAGCGAGGGCCATGTCCTTGTCGACGAGGGCTCGGAGGTACTTCGCGATCCCAGCCGCGTCCCACCGCTTCCTGGCGTTGGTCGCGACAGCGGCCACGCGTCGGGCTGCTTCGACGATCCCCGCATCATCATCCGCGGATGCTCGGTCGGTGGTTACGTCAGATGCTGATGATGAGGGTAGGGAAGGGAAGGGAGTAGTCCCGGTTTGAGGCGGAATCCGGGACGGTTCCCCGTACCGTTGACCGGACGGTTGACCGTACCGTTGCGCCTCCAACGGGTCGAGATCTCGACCGGTTCGAGCGTCCGTACCGTTGGCGGTCGAGAGGAGTCGGAACCCCACACGCTCCCGACCGTAGTTCCTTCCCTCGGGTAGCGGCTGGCCTTGCTTGTCGACGCGCTGCACGAGCGGCGGCCGGATCAGAGTTCCGTCGGTCGCGACCTCCGGGCGGCACAGCTGCGCGAGCACTTCGAATGTGCGGTTGCGGGACAGTCCGCACCAGCTGGACAGGTTGTCGATCCCGGGCCGCGACGTGTCCTCGAACGCGTCGCACGCCAGCACGAACAGGATGAGCCGCTGCGGGGTGGTGGTCCACTCGCCGGGAAGGGCTGAGACCCACTCCACGCACGGTCGGCCTCCGTCCACGCCGAGCGGCTCCCTCGGGCCCTGGTCATCGGTCATGCTGGCCTCGGTGGATGCTGGCCGCCGTCAGGCGACGCGCTGGAACAAGCCGAGCACGTCGTCTCGACGGAACCGAACGGCGCGGGTGCCGGGCACGCTGTAGGCGGTGAGCCTGCCCTGGTTTACCCATCGCCAGATGGTCGTGCGTCCGACGTTGAAGTGCTCGCAGATCTCGGCGCTCGTGAGCCAGAGGGGCAGACCAGTGTCGGTCTGGCTGGTGTCGGGCCTGGATGTCCGGCGGGTGGTATTCGTCACCAATCCTCCTACTGTCGGCAGACGGTTGCCTGCTCGCTGGTCGGCCCTCGCGGGCTGTCCTTTCAGGGGTTGGTGCTCACTTCAACACCCACGGAACCTTGTGGGTCATCAGTTCCGATGGCAACACGGTAGCACGTCGCGAACGGCATCGCCCCTTGTGAATCGAAGGTTTGTGAGAAGACGCACCGGTTGCGCAGGACGTGCAGCAGACTCCGCAGGTGGTGCCTGGTCGGTTGTCGGATTCCGACAAGTCGGCCCCGGAAGCGGTGGGGTCTCCGGGGCCGGACGGCGGCTGTGGTCAGCTGCTGATGAGCTTCGACAGCTTCGCCGCCAGCTCCCGGTCGCGCTCCCGGACGGCGTGGCTGTACCTGGTCGCCATGGTCGGCGTGGACCACCCGAACCGGCCCATCATCTCGGCGGTGGTGGCGCCCTGCTGGGCCACGAGCGTGGCCGATGAGTGCCGCAGGCTGTGCACCCGTAGGTTGGGCCGTCCGATCGCCTTCGCGGCCTGCTTCCCGGCCGCCCGCAGGCTCTCCCCGCTCATCGGGCCGCCGCTGGGTGCGGTGAACAGCAGCGCGTCCCGGCCGGTCACCGGCTGGTCGGCCAGCCAGTCCCTGAACTCCTCCACGACGTGGGTCGGCATGGCGATCACCCGGTGCCCGGCGTCGGTCTTGACCTCCCGCTGCACCACGTTCCGGCCATCGAGCTTCACGACCTGCTGGGCGACAGTCAGCTCCCCGCGCTTCACGTCGATGTCCCGGCGTCGCAGGCCGCGGACCTCACCCGACCGCAAGCCGCACCAGAACGCCAGCCGGAGCGGCATCCGGTACCGCTCAGGGGCGGCGTCGATGTAGACCGCGAACTCGGCGGTGGTCAGCACTTCGTCCTCTCCGGTCTTGGCGCGCTTGGCGCCGCCGGAGGTCACGCGGCACGGGGACTTGTCGACGAGTTCGTCGGCGAGCGCCTGCTTCATCACCATGGAGAGCACGCCGTAGGCGTTGGAGCGGCTGGACGGGGTGGCGGCCAGCGCGGAGTACCACGCGGCGACTTGGCGGACGGTGATCGCGGCGAGGGGGAGCGGCCCGAACTCGGCCTCCAGGTGCAGCCGGTACAGCTTGCGGTAGAGGGCGGCGGTGGTCGCCCGGATCTTGTCGTCGGCGAGGCGCCGGGCGAGCACTTCCTCGAAGTAGGTGCCGAAGGTGAGCGCGACCTTCTCAATCCTGGCAGCTTGGGCGACGGCGGGCGGCTCCCACTGGCCGCGCTGGGCCTTCGAGTCCTCCTCGGCCAGCCACGCGTCCGCCATGCCCTTCCTGGGGAACGTGGTGGGCGCGGTGTGCGTCTTGCCGTCGGGGCCGGTGTATCGGGCTTGGAACCTGCCGCTGGAGAGCTTCCGGACGCTGCCGAACCGGCGCCGCGCTCCTCGGTTGTTGCCTCCGCCGGTGTGCTCAGCTGCTGCGGTCTCCTGGTCCATCACGGGCCTCCTCCACGCTCGTTCCGTGCCAGATTGTGCCAGATTGCGCGGCACTTTGGGCGACACGCCGAAACATTGTGGGACGGAGGGGATTCGCGTATGGCCTTGTCGGGAAGCGGTAAACCGGCTCTTGGCAAGGGGTTGCGATTCGAGTGGGTACGTAGGTTCGAACCCTACACCTGCCACGCGCGAGGCCCCTGACCAGGAGAAACACCTGGTCAGGGGCCTTTTCGC
>JAGQUI010000352.1 GCA_020438595.1 Propionibacteriaceae bacterium
CACCCCGAGAGTTGCCCGATGACCACAGCCGCGCAGATCCCGACCCGTGCCCGGCCCGAGCGCCTGCCGCAGCAGACGGTGCGCGTGCTCGCCGTCCTGCTGGTGGGCGCCTTCGTCGTGATCCTGAACGAGACGGCTCTCAACGTCGCCCTCTCGCGGATCATGACCGACCTCGGCATCGACGAACGCACCGCGCAGTGGCTCACCACCGGCTTCATGCTCACCATGGCGGTGGTGATCCCGGTCACCGGCTGGCTGATGGAGCGCCTGCACACCCGCACCGTGTTCACGCTGGCGATGAGCCTGTTCAGCCTCGGCACGCTGGTGGCCGCGCTCGGCTGGGGCTTCCCGAGCCTGCTCGCCGGACGGATCGTGCAGGCCAGCGGCACCGCGATCATGATGCCGCTGCTGATGACGACGGTGATGGAGCTCGTCCCGCACGGCGAACGCGGCCGGGTGATGGGCACGATCAGCCTGGTCATCTCCGCGGCGCCCGCGATCGGCCCGACGATGTCCGGGGTGATCCTGCAGTTCCTGCCGTGGCGGTTCGTGTTCGCCCTCGTCCTGCCGATCGCGCTGGCCATCCTGGTGGTCGGGCTGCGGCAGGTGCCGAACCTGAACGAGACGGTCGAGGTGAAGCTGGACGCGCTCAGCGTGCCGCTCGTCGCGATCGGCTTCGGCGGGCTGGTCTACGGCCTGAGCCAGGTCGGCGGCCCGAACGCGGCCGGCATGGAGATCGCCCTCGGCGCGGGCCTGGCCGGGCTCGGCCTGTTCGTCTGGCGCCAGCTGGTGCTGCAGCGCACGGACGCGGCCCTGCTCGACCTGCGCACCTTCACCCACCCGATCTTCAGCACGGCCATCGGGGTGATGGCGATCGCGATGGCGGTGCTGTTCGGCACGATCATCGCGCTGCCCCTGATCCTGCAGCAGGTGCTGCACCTGGAGCCGCTGTTCGTAGGCCTGCTCACCCTGCCCGGCGCCCTGCTGATGGGCCTGCTCGGGCCGGTGGTGGGCCGCCTCTACGACCGGATCGGGCCGCGCTGGCTGATGGTGCCCGGCTCGCTGTTCGTGCTCGCCTCCTTCGGGCTGTTCGCGCAGGTCGCCACCACCACGCCGTGGTGGGAACTGCTCGCCGCCCACGTGCTGCTGAGCATCGGGCTGGCGTGCCTGTTCACGCCGCTGTTCACGATCTCGCTGGGCGCGCTGCCGCCGCACCTGTACGGCCACGGCTCCGCGATGGTGGGCACCGTCCAGCAGGTGGCGGGCGCGGCCGGGACGGCCCTGTTCGTCACCGTGATGTCGACCGTCGCGGCCCTGCAGCCGGCCGGCACGTCCGCCGAGCAGGCGCTCGCCGCCGGCGCTCGGGTGTCGTTCCTCAGCGTCGGGGCGCTGTGGCTGGTCGGCATCGTGGCGATCTGGTTCCTCCGCAAGCCCGAGGACGCCGCGGACGCCCCACCGGGCGCCCACTGAGCGGCGTTCGCGGCGCGGGCGTTCCTCGGTACGCTCTTCGGGTGCCGACACCCGAGTTCATCCTTGCCCTGCGCGAGAAGGTCGGGAGCACCCGGCTGTGGTTGTCCGGCGCGACCGCGGTCGTGGTCAGGGAGGGCGGCGACGGCACCGAGGTGCTCCTGGTCCGCCGCGCCGACAACGGCGAGTGGACGCCGGTGGCCGGCATCGTCGACCCGGGCGAGCAGCCGCACGACACCGCCGTCCGCGAGGTCGCCGAGGAGGCCGGGGTCGGCGTCGAGGTCGAGCGCCTGGTCTGGCTGACCGTGACCGAGGTGATCACCTACGCCAACGGCGACGAGACCCAGTACATCGACCACGTCTTCCGCTGCCGCTGGACCTCCGGCGATCCCCACCCCGTGGACGGGGAGGCGACCGAGGCCGCCTTCTTCCCGGCCGGGCAGCTGCCGTCCATGAGCCCCCGGCACACCGAGCAGGTCCGGGTGGCCCTCGAGAACCGTCCCGAGGCCCGCCTGGGCTGACCCCACCCGCCGACTTGTCAGAATCTGGTGCGGCTATAGCCGCAGGAGATTCTGACAACTCGGCGGGGCGAGAGAGGAGGAGTGCGCGATGGAGTACGAGCTGATCGCGATCGGCGCCGTGATCGTCGTGGTGGCGGTGTCCGTGCTCGCGCCCCGGGTCGGCGTGGCCGCGCCGCTGGTGCTGGTCGTGCTGGGGCTCGGCGTGGCGTCGCTGCCGATCGTGGCGGAGATCACCATTCCGCCGGAGCTGATCCTGGGCGGGATCCTGCCGCCGCTGCTGTACTCGGCCGCCGTGAACACCCCGTCCATGGAGTTCCGGCGCGACTTCCGCCTGATCTCGATGTTCTCGGTGGTCCTGGTCGGGGTCAGTGCCGTGGTGATCGGCCTGCTGGCGTGCGCCCTGGTGCCGGGCCTGCCGCTGGGCGTCGGGATCGCGCTGGGCGCGATCATCAGCCCCACGGACGCCGTCGCGACCGCCGTGATCCGGCAGGCGGGTGTCTCGCAGCGGATCGTCACCGTGATCGAGGGCGAGAGCATGCTGAACGACGCGACCGCGCTGGTCCTGCTGCGCTCTGCCGTGGCGGCGATCGGCGTGACCGTCACCATCTGGGAAGTCGCCCTCGACTTCCTGTGGGCCGTCGCGGCGGCCGCGGCCATCGGCTACATCGTCGGGCGGTTGAACCTGGAGGTCCGCGCCCGCGTCGTCCCGGTGACCAGCAGCGTGACCATCTCGCTCGTCGTGCCGTTCCTGGCCTACATCCCCGCGGAGGAACTGGGGGCATCCGGGCTGGTCGCGGCGGTGACGGCCGGCCTGGTCACCGGGTACGGGTCGCCGCGCAAGCTCAGCGCGGAGGAACGGATCACCGAGCGTTCGCTGTGGCGCACCATCGAGCTGCTGCTGGAGAGCGCCGTCTTCCTGATGGTGGGGCTGGAGGCCCCCGCCCTCGCCGAGGACCTGGTCGAGCAGGGCGGCGGTCTCGGCCTCGCGCTGGCTGTGGCCGTCGGGGCGACCACCGTCGCGATCCTGCTGCGGTCGGCGTTCGTGGCGCTGTCGGTGTGGTGGTTGGCGCGCCGCAACCGCCGCACGCCCACCGTCCGGCAGCACCTCACCGAGATCCAGGCCAAGCTCGCGGACGGGGAGGTGCCCCAGCCGGGCAAGCCCGACCGGCCCCGGCGCAGGGAGCGCCGGGTTCGCCGGCTCGCCCGGGCGGCCGAGGTGTCCACCCGCACCGGGTCCGGGCGGGGCGAGGAGGCACGGCTGGGCACCTGGCAGCGCATGGTGGACCAGCGGCTGGCCGACCTGGACTACCTGGCCGCCGAGGCCTTCGGCTGGCGCGAGGGTGTGACGCTGGTCTGGGCGGGCATGCGTGGCGCCGTGACCGTCGCGGCCGCCCAGACCCTGCCGTCCGGGACGCCGCACCGCTCGCTGCTGATCCTCGCCGCCGCGCTGGTCGCCGTCGGCACGCTGCTGGTGCAGGGCGGCACG
>JAGQUI010000353.1 GCA_020438595.1 Propionibacteriaceae bacterium
TCGCCCTCTCAGGCCGGCTACCCGTCGTCGCCTTGGTGGGCCGTTACCCCGCCAACAAGCTGATAGGCCGCGAGCCCATCCCTGACCGTCGGAGCTTTCCACCCCGGCAGATGCCCGCCAGGGTCGTATCCGGTATTAGCAGCTGTTTCCAACTGTTATCCCAGAGTCAAGGGTAGGTTGCTCACGTGTTACTCACCCGTTCGCCACTGATCCAGGGAGCAAGCTCCCTTTCACCGTTCGACTTGCATGTGTTAAGCACGCCGCCAGCGTTCGTCCTGAGCCAGGATCAAACTCTCCGTTGAAAATTATCGGTGTGGGCTTTTAGGCCCGGTTACCGTCAACATTGGTTTGACACTGACGCAGACTCATTGCTGAATCTGCTCAATAATCAAAGGAATCCGTTCCGGATCGCGTTCGACTTGCGTCTCGCACGCCCCGGGACGGGGTTTAGTTCGCACTCCGAGGAGTGCATTATTGTGCATTGACTTTTAAGCACGCTGTTGAGTTCTCAAGTTTCGGGTGCGCACCGCGCTTCGGCTTCCGCCTCCGCTTGGGGCAACTCGACTTACTTTACTCGGCGGCTTTCGTCGGTGTCAAACCGGCTCCAGCTGCCTTCCCCCACCCGCGACCCGGCTCGGACCTAGGTGGGCTCCATCGTGAGCGCACACCGTATCCGTGCTAGTCAGAAGTGGTTTGGCGCCCCGATCCGTCCGTTCCAGAACCTTGTCTGTCTCGTCCGTCTCACCGGCGGCGCTCGAAGAACATTACGCAGTCCGCCGGGTCGGGTCAAATCGGGGCTGACGCCCGGGCGTGTCGCCCCGATCGAGGCTCAGTCCACGTACCTGCGCCCGCCGAACGGGACCACCACGGATGGTTCCGGGGGCACCACCTTGGCCGGCGTCACCGGCGCCTCCGTGGGCGCTGGGGCGGCCGGGGGCGCCGTGAGCGTCTCGGCCGAGCACGAGCCCGAACAGGGCTGCTGCTCCGGCAACCACGGCGATCTGGGTCACGACCAACCCGAATCCGTCGAACATCAGGACTCCTTCTCCTTCACCAGCACGATCTCGACCCGGCGGTTCTTGGCACGCCCCGCCGCGGTCCGGTTCGAGGCCACCGGGTTCTTCGCCCCGCGGCTCTCGATCGCGACCGCGCCGGGTGAGACGCCGTGGTCGTTGAGGTAGCGCAGCACGGCGACCGCCCGCAGCATGCCCAGGCTGGAGCGTGCCTTCGCGTCCAGGCCGTTGTCGGTGTACCCGACGGCCCTCACCCGCACGTCGGGATTCGCCCGGAGGTAGCGGGTGGCCGCAACCAGTTGGCCGCGCGTCGTCTTCGACAACTGCGCCTTGCCGCCCGTGAACCGCACCGTGACCGGCCGCTTCGGCTCGGGCACCGCCGGCGCCTCCTGCTCGGCCGCCGCGGCCTTCTCCGCGTTGCCGCGGATGACGATGCGCCAGGTGACGTCGCCCACGTCGCGCACCGTGGCCACGGCCGCGAGCGCCGGCACCCAGGTGCGCGACCTGTCGTACGTCGTCAGGTCCACATTGCGCCCCGTCGCAGGCGGCGTCGCGTTGGTGCTCTCCGCCGCCACGCGGTCGCGGACCCGCTCGCACAGGTCCTCCTGGATCGTGCCGGCCGCCATCACCGAGCCCACGCCCACGGTGGCGACCAGCCCGACCACGGAGCCCCCGGCAACCAGTTCCGGCAGCACTCGTCGCGCCACAGCAGCACTCCGCTCGGCTCGCCGGGAACCGCGATCCTCCTCCCTTGGACGCTCACCGACAGGACACCGCCATGGCCTGCCACCCCGGCACAGTGCTCCCTGGGTGCACTCGATCAGGTGTTTCTCGGTTCCGCTCCACCAGTTGACCACATTGTGACCAGCCGCATGTCCTGAACCACCTTCAAATGTTTGCGCTCACACCGAGTCGCACACCCGCCGGGGTATCCACCCGCTGGAGAACCGTCAGCGTTCGACGGCGAGCGCACCCACCGTCTTGCGGCCCCGCCGCACGACCACGTACCGCCCGTGCAGGAGGTCGACGTCGGCCAGACACGCGTCCGGGTCGGTCACCTTCACGTTGTTGAGGTAGGCGCCGCCCTCGCCGATGGCCCGCCGGGCCGCCGACTTGGACGCGACCACACCCGCGGCGGCCATCACGTCCACGACGGTCGGCAGCACCTCCCCCACCCGCATCGGCGGGGTGCCCAGCTCGGCCACGACAGCCCGCAGCGTGGGCTCGGGCAGAGCGGCCAGGTCGTCCCTGCCGAAGATCGCCGCAGCGGCCGCAGCAGCCGCCTTCCGCTCGGCGGGCGAGTGCACGAGATCGGTGATGTCATCGGCGAGGGCGCGCTGGGCGGCACGCAGGTGCGGCGCCTCCGCCAGCTGGCGGGCCAGGTCCTCGATCTCCTCCGCGCTGCGCCGGGTGAAGATCTTCAGGTACTCGACGACCTTCGCGTTTTTTGTCCTCCGCGTTCAGGAAGAACTGGTGGAAGGCGTAGGGGCTGGTCATCGCAGGGTCCAGCCACACCGTCCCGGACTCGGTCTTGCCGAACTTCGTCCCGTCCGCCTTGGTCAGCAGCGGCGTCGCCAGCGCGTGTACGCGCGCGCCCTCGGCCCGCCGGATCAGGTCGACCCCCGCCGTGATGTTGCCCCACTGGTCGGACCCGCCGGTCTGGAGCGTGACACCGTGGCGCCGGTACAGCTCGAGGTAGTCCAGCGACTGCAGCAGGACGTAGGAGAACTCCGTGTAGGAGATACCGGACTCCAGGCGCGCCCTGACCACCTCGCGGTCGAGCATCCGGTTCACGCTGAAGTGCTTGCCGATGTCCCGCAGGAAGTCGAGGGTGGACAGCTCGGCGGTCCAGTCGTAGTTGTTCACCACGACCGCCCCCGCCGGACCGTCGAAGTCCACGAACCGGCTCACCTGGCCCCGGATCCGCTCCACCCACTCGTGGACGATGTCCTTGGGGTTCAGGTTGCGCTCCGAGGTCTGCTTGGGATCGCCGATCAGCCCGGTCGACCCGCCCACGAGCAGGAACGGCCGGTGCCCGTTCGACTGCAGGATGCGGGCCAGCATCAGCTGGACGAGGTTGCCCATGTGGACGCTGGGCGCGGTCGGGTCGAAGCCCACGTAGGAACTGACCTGCCCGGCGTCGAAGGCGGACGCGAGGGCGTCCGGGTCGGTGGAGTGGGCGATGAAGCCCCGCCAGGTCAGTTCGTCGATCACCGCATTCACGGTGGGTAAGCATATGGGGCTGCGGCGCGTCCGGGGGACGAGGCACTGTCGGTGGCGGCTCCTAGCCTGCTCGCAGGAGGTGGACAATGGCATCGTTCCGGGCCAGCGCGGGCATCATCGAGGCACGCGCCGGAGTGGATCCCCCCGAAGTGCTGGGGGCCGCCCGGCTCGCGATCGCCGATGGCTGGGTCGTCGAGGACGCGTTCGTGGACGTGGAGCCCCTCGCCCGCGG
>JAGQUI010000354.1 GCA_020438595.1 Propionibacteriaceae bacterium
TCGCGAGCGACTGGGCATTGATGCTCGCCATCGTCGAGCGAGCCGAGCACCCCGTTCACATCGAGGATCCGCTCTACCTGCACGAGCCTTCCGGCGCGGGCAAGGGCGTCGACCGCACCGTCCGCGAAGCGCTCGTCGCGCGTATCGTCGAGCGCTGACGGGGTGACGACTCCGCTCGAGAACCACACTGGCGCGACGCCCTTCGCCGCTTGCCTGGTGGGGTGGAGTTCGTGCTCCGCGCGCGCGGCATCCGAGAACGTCACGTTCCGCGCCTCGGCTCGCGCGCCTCTCGATGGCCTTCCACCACGAACCCCGGGCGCGCCGTTTCCACGCAAGGCCGTCGCGTTCAGCCATCGCCGAGCGGGTTGATGTCGCCCGTGAAGGCGAGCAGGTCGCGCAGGGTGAACGTGCCGGGGACGGCGGCCGGCAGGTCGGGGCGCCAGTCGGGGCGGGTGGCGAGGTACGAGTCGCGGTCGGCCTCGATGATGCCGAGCAGGGTCTCCGCGACGATGGTGGCGCCGACCGGGCCGAGGCGTTGGCCGTCGTGCAGTTGCTCGGCCTCCTTGAGCACGTAGTACCAGAGCGGTGTCTCGCGGTGCAGGCCGTGGCGGCGCGCCTGACGGCCGTCGTGGCCGCTGGCGATGCGCTCGGGTTCGAGCGGTCGCGCGCGGATGGCCGCCGCCACCGCCTGGCCGCTCGGCAGGCCGAGACGCACGCCGACCTGCAGTTGCCGGCAGGTGAGGTTGCGACCGTCGCCGGAGCGGAAGGCGCCGTTGGCGCCGGAGGCGGCGACCAGGCCCGGCGCCAGCAGCGGGAACGTGATCCGGAAGAAGGCCTGGGTGCGGCTGAGCCCGTCCACCATGGCGGCCTCCTCCAGCTCCATCGGGACGCCGGCGACGAACCCGCGCAGCATCCAGATCGTGAACGGCACCACGGCCGCCACGTAGAGGATCGAGACGCCGATCACCGTGTTCAGCAGGTTCAGCGAGCTCATCAGCTTGTACTGCGCGATGAACAGGCCCTCGGCGGGCAGCATCTGGATGAACAGCACCGCCAGCACGAAGGACGCCCGGCCGCGGAACTTGAACCGGCTGATCGCCAGCGCGGCCAGGAACGCGAACAGCAGGCAGAACACCACCGTGGTCAGGGTGATCGCGACGCTCATCCCGAGCGCCGGCCAGAAGCTGCCCTCCGCGAAGACGGCGGCGAAGTTGTCCAGGGAGCCGCCCCACGGCCAGAACCGGGGCGTGGTGGAGGTGAGCACGGTGTTCGGCAGCAGCGAGGAGTTCAGCATCCAGTAGACGGGGAACACCCAGATCAGCGCGACCAGGATGGCGACGACGCTGGCGACGAGTCGTCCGGGACGGAACCGGCGGCGGCTGGCGACGGCCATCACGCATCCTCCTTCATCAGGTGCAGCACGTAGAAGAAGCTCAGTGCCACGGTGAGCACGAGCACGAAGATCGACAGGGCCGACGCCATGCCGAAGTCGGACGCGCCGACGCCGAGCCGGTAGATGTAGGTGCCGAGCAGGTCGGTCGACGAGGTGGGCGCCCCGGCGTCCTGCAGCATCTTGATCTGGGCGAACACCCGCAGGTCCCAGATCACCTGGAGCAGGGTGACGATCATCAGCACGGGCCGGACCATCGGCAGGATGATCGCGAAGAACCGCTGCCTCGCGGACGCCCCGTCGAGCGCGGCGGCCTCCAGGACCTCCTCGGAGATCTGGGTGAGCCCGGCGTAGACGGAGAAGGCCACGAACGGCACCGACATCCAGACCACGATCACGGTGGCGACGAAGTAGAAGCTGAGCGGCTGCTCGAGCCAGTTGTGGTTGGTGAAGTCGAGGCCGGCGGCCGTGAGCAGCCAGTTCACCACGCCGCGGTGCCAGTCGAACAACCAGATCCACACGGTCATCGACGCGATCACGGGCATCGCCCAGGCCAGCAGCATCGCGACCTGCAGGATCAGCCGGGTCACGGTGCCCACGGCGTTCATCAGCAGCGCGACCAGCACCCCGAGCACCACCGTGATCGCCGCGTTGACCAGGCAGAAGGCGATCGAGCGCCCGACCACGGCCCAGGTCTGCGGGTCGGTGAACAGCTGGGCGTAGTTCGCCAGGCCGATGAACTCCGGCGGCCTGCCGAACTGCTGGGCCAGGCCGAACTTCTGGGTGGACGTCCAGAACTGCCACAGCAGCGGGTAGCCGAGCGCGACCAGCAGGATCCCGATGGTCGGCAGCAGCAGCAGGTACGGCGCGACGGGGAACCGGCGGCGGCGCGGCTCCGGTTCGGGCGCGACCGCCCGTTCGCGGGCAGGCGAGAGCACGGTCATCTCTTCAAGCCTCTCAGATGGCCCCCAACAGCGGAGTTGCCAGAGTCCGGCGTCACTGGGGCGACGCCGAACCCTGACAACCCGGAGGGGCGGACGGGGGACTACTTGGCGTTGAGCATCGGGGTGATGATCTCGTCGTACTGCGCGGCCAGCGCAGTGACGTCCCCGCCCTCGGCGACCTTCTGGAAGAACTCCTCCAGCTTGCCGGAGGCCTCCACCGCTGCCCAGCCCGGCGCCGCCGGGGTGAGCTTGGAGTTCGACGCCGACTCGATCAGGGCGGTCGCGAACTCGTCGTCGCCGAGGCTGGAGACGTAGTCGGAGTTGGCCGGGCCGAGGCCGTTCTGGCCGAGCATCTGCTGGTACTCCGGGCTGAAGATGATCTTCATCAGCTCACGAGCGCCCTCCTGCTTCTGCGACGCGGCCGAGATTCCGATGTTGGAGCCACCGGCGAACACGGGGGCGGGCTTGCCGTCGTTGCCCGGCAGCGCGAAGACGCCGAAGGTCTTGTCGTTCCACTCCCGCACCTCCTTGCCGTCCTTCTTGACCAGATCGCCGATCGACCAGTGCGCCCAGCCCGGGGCCATCACGGTGGCTGCGGCGAGGCTCGTCTTGGTCTTGGCATCGCCGTCGGCGAGCACGTCGGAGTCGTTCAGGTAGAGGTACACCGACTGGTCGGTCATCGTCTTCGGGGCGTGGGACGCGTTCTGGTACAGGTCCTGCAGCTGGGTGAGGCCCTTGATGCTGTTCGGGTCGGACAGCGTGGACGTCCAGGTGCCGCCGTCGACCTTCGCGAGGTCGCCGCCGTTGGCGAAGATCCAGGAGATGCCGTTGCGCCAGTCCTGGCCGCCGAGGAAGAAGCCGGAGAAGTCCTTGATCTTCTTCGGGTTCTTCGTGGTGATGGTCTTCACCGCGGTGTTGAACTCGTCGAGCGTGGTCGGCACCTCGACGCCGGCGGCCTTGTAGACGTCCTTGCGGTAGAACATGTAGCGCGAGCCGAAGTAGTACGGCAGCGCATACTTCGCGTCGTCGACACTGCCGACCTCGACGAAGGACGGCAGCAGCTTGTCGCCGCCGAGCTCCTCGTACATGTCC
>JAGQUI010000355.1 GCA_020438595.1 Propionibacteriaceae bacterium
CAAGTTCAACGCCTGACCCCGACCCCAACCCGGCGGTCTCGTGGCACCGGGGCGGGGCGGACGGGGGGCGGCGCGGCCGTTAAGGTTGGTCCTCGTGTCCGACATCACGGTCTTCTCTGGCCACGCCCACCGCGAGTTCGCCGAGGAGATGTGCGACATCCTCGGGGTGGAGCTCTCCCCGTCCCGGCTGTCCCGGTTCTCCAACGACTGCCTGCAGGTGCAGCTGCGGGCGAACTGCCGCCAGCGCGACGTGTACATCGTGCAGCCCCTGGTGCCGCCCACCCAGGAGAACCTGATGGAGCTGCTGATGATGGTGGACGCTGCGCGCGGAGCCTCCGCCGCCCACGTCACCGTCGTCATGCCGCACTACGCGTACGCCCGCTCGGACAAGAAGGACGCCCCGCGGATCAGCATCGGCGGGCGCCTGGTCGCCGACCTGATCCAGACCGCCGGCGCGAACCGCGTGCTCACCATGGAGCTGCACGCCGAGCAGGTGCACGGCTTCTTCTCGATGCCGGTGGACCACCTCACCGCGCTCCCGGTCCTGGCCCGTCACTTCCGCAGCCGCGACCTGTCCAACACCGTCGTGGTCTCGCCCGACTTCGGCAATGCCAAGGCCGCGAACGGTTTCGCCCGGATGCTCGGGGTGCACATGGCCGCCGGCTCGAAGCGGCGCCAGGCCGACGACAAGGTCGTGATCGACGCGATCGTCGGGAAGGTCGGCGGCAAGGACGTGATCATCCTCGACGACGAGATCGCCACCGCGGGCTCCGTGGTCGAGCTGATCGACACCGTCCGCCGCTACCACGTGAACTCGATCTCGATCGCCTGCACCCACGGCCTGTTCTCGGGCAGGGCGGTCGAGCGGCTGAACGCCGTGCCCGACATCGTCGAGATCGTCGCCACCAACACCGTGCCGGCGCCCGAGGGCCTGGACCGCCTCACCACCGTGTCGGTGGCGCCGCTGTTCGCCGAGGCCGTGCGCCGGATCAACTGCGGCGAGAGTGTCTCCGGCCTGTTCTCCGACGAGGACACCTACGGCGAGTAGCGCCGACCCAACCGGCCGGGCCGGTCCTCCATGGCGAGGGCCGGCCCTTTGCTCTTGCCCTGAAACGCCAACTGATCCCAACTCAACTCTGGGCAACCCCTTGACAACCACACTCAAAACCAGATAAAACAATGGATATCAACATGAGGTTGCCTGGAAGGGAGTGGGGATGTACGCAGAGGAGCGGCACCGCACCATCGTCAACCTGGCCCTGCGCTACGACCGGGTCTCGGTCGCCGACCTCGCCACCCGTTTCGACGTCACCACAGAGACGATCCGCCGCGACCTGGACGTCCTCGACAAGCGCGGCATCCTGCGCCGCGTGCACGGGGGTGCGGTCGTCGCGGAGAACGTCGCCCTGGTCGAGACCGCGCTCACCGAGCGCGAACCGGCGTTCGTGGTCCAGAAGACCCGCATCGCCGAGGCGGCCCTGGCCTACCTGCCGCCCGCCGGCTCCACCGTGATCCTGGATGCCGGCACCACGATCGGCCGGCTCGCCGCCGCCGTCCCGCCCGGTGCCCTGGGGGCGGTCGTGACGAACTCCGTCCCGGTCGCCGCCCAGCTCGCCGCAGCCAACGGCGGCGTCCAGGTGCACCTCCTCGGCGGCCGCGTGCGCGGTATCACCCAGGCCACCGTCGGCGGCGAGGCCGTCGCGGCCCTCGGCCGGCTGCGCTGCGACGTCGCCTTCATCGGCACCAACGGCGTCTCGGTGGGGCACGGCTTCTCCACCCCCGACCCCGACGAGGCCGCCGTGAAGGAGGCCATGGTGGCCGCGGCCCGCCGGACGGTGGTCCTGGCCGACTCCTCCAAGATCGGCGTCGAGCTGCTGGTCACCTTCGCCCCCCTCGCCGCGGTCGACGTCCTGATCACGGACGCCGGCATCTCCGCCCACGACCGCGCCGAACTCAGCACCGCAGGAATCGAGGTCGTCGTCGCATGATCGTCACGCTCACCGCCAATCCCTCGCTCGACCGCACCGCGAGCCTCGACCGGCCGCTGGCGCGCGGTGAGGTGCACCGGGTCGGCTCGGTCACCGTCGAGCCCGGGGGCAAGGGCATCAACGTGGCCCGGGTGGCGCACTACGCCGGCCATCCGGTGCGCGCCGTGCTGCCGGCGGCCCCCGACGACCAGATCCTGCGGGGACTGGACGCGCTTCGGGTGCCTTACCGTTCCGTGCCGCTCGCCGAACCCGTGCGGACCAACCTGACCCTCACCGAGGCCGACGGCACCACCACCAAGATCAACGAACCCGGGCCGAGCCTGGGCGCCGACACGATCGAGCGGCTCGCCCACCTGCTGGTGCTCGAGTCCGAGCGGGCCGACTGGGTCGTGCTCTCGGGTTCGCTGCCCCCCGGCGTGCCCGCGGGGTGGTACGCCGACCTGGTGAAGGCCCTGCGGCCGTGGGGCTGCCGGATCGCGGTCGACACCTCGGACGCCCCGCTGCTCGCCCTCGCCGCCGAGTTCCCGGGTGCGGCGCCCGACCTGCTCAAGCCCAACTCCGAGGAGCTCGCCCAGCTCACCGGGGCCGATCCCGAGGCGCTCGAGGCGTCCGCGGCGGCCGGCGACCCGACCGGCTGCGTCGAGGCCGCCCGCACCCTGGTCGAGCAGGGCGTCGGCGCCGTGATGGCCACCCTGGGTGGGGCCGGCGCCGTCCTGGTCACCGCCGAGGGCGCCTGGCACGCCACGCCGCCGCCGATCACCGTCCGCAGCACGGTGGGTGCCGGGGACTCCTCGGTCGCCGGCTACGTGCTCGCCGACACCCGTGACCTGTCCGCCCCCGACCGGCTGCGGCTCGCCGTGGCCTACGGCTCGGCCGCCGCCTCGCTCGCCGGGACGGCACTGCCGCATCCCGACCAACTGAACACCACCGCCGCCCGCGTCACGTCCGTGACCTGATCCTGCCGTCCGCCCACCGACCACCGTCCGCCCAATCACCGTCCGCCCAATCACAGAAGGAACACCGTTGTCCGAGCCGCTGATCACAGCCGATCTCGTCCTGCTGGACGCTGACCTCGGCAGTACCAAGACCGACGTCATCAACAACCTCGCCGCGCTGGTGGCGAAGTCCGGACGCGCCGAGGAGGCCGGCCTGGCCGCCGACGCCCTCGCCCGTGAGGAGAAGGCCGTCACCGGCCTCGGCGGCGGGATCGCGATCCCGCACTGCCGCTCCGCCGCAGTGAACACCAACACGCTCGCCTTCGCCCGGCTCGCCCCGAAGGTCGACTTCGGCGCCGCCGACGGCCCCGCCGACATCTGCTTCATGATCGCGGCGTCCGAGGGCTCCGACGACGCGCACCTGACCCTGCTGGCCATGCTGGCCCGCTCGCTGATGCGCGCAGAGTTCCTGGAGGGCCTGCGTAGCGCCACCACC
>JAGQUI010000356.1 GCA_020438595.1 Propionibacteriaceae bacterium
GTGCCGAGCCCGATCAGGGCCAGCCCCGGCAGCCGGGTGGTCAGGTAGTCGGTCTCGCTGAGGAACAGCATCGCGAACAGCACGGTGAGCACCAGGCTCGAGCGGTCCACCGGGGCAACCCGGTTCACCTCACCGAGCTGGAGCGCCCGGAAGTAGCACAGCCACGACCCGCCGGTGGCGAGCCCGGACAGCACCAGGAACACCAGCGTCGTGGTCGTCAGCGTGGCCAGTTGGTCCTGCGAGCCGACCAGGAACACCATCAGCCACGCCGCGCCCAGCACCACGATCGTCCGGACGGCCGTCGCCAGCGTCGAGTCGGTGTGCCGGACCCCGATCTTCGCCAGCACCGCGGTCAGCCCGGCGAACAGCGCCGCAGCGAACGCGAACCCGAGCCACATACCGTCCTCCCGCCGGGCAGGCTACGCCCCCGACGGACGCCCTTCGTGACACTTCCGGGTTCGTTCCTCACCCGGAAGCTCCCCAGGGACCGGTGGGGTCAGCCAGCCCCTGAGGAGGAGCGAATGCCACCTGTTCCGGTCCCAGGGAGCGGCCGGGGGCGGGCTCAGGCGAGGCCGACGCTGGTCAGCCACTCCCCCGCGACCTTGTCGGCGTCCTGCTTGTCGGTCACGACCTTGCTGACCAGGCCGGCCAGGGTGGTGGTGTCGAGCTTCGCCGAAACCGCGTTGAGCGCCGCGGTCACCTCGGGGGTGGCCAGGTCCTTCGTGATCACCGGGATCACGTTCTGGGAACCGAAGAAGTTCTTCGTGTCCTCCAGCGGGACGAACCCGTTGGCGGTGATCGCCGGATCCGTGGTGAACAGGTTCGCGGCCTGCACCTGCCCGTTCTTGAGCGCCTGCACGGTCAGCGGACCCGCGGTGTCGAGCGCCTTGAAGCTCTTGAACTTCAGCCCGTAGGTCTTCTCCAGCCCCGGCACACCGTAGCTGCGCGTCTTCCACTCCGGCGGGCCGCCGAGCACCATGTCGCCGGCGTGCGGCACGAGATCTTCGATGGTCTTCAGGCCGTAGGAATCAGCCGTCTCCTTGGTGACAGTGATCGAGTCGTTGTCCTGGGCCGGTGCCGGGTCGAGCACGGTCAGCCCGGCGGGCAGCGACGACGTCAGCGCGGACACCGCGGCGTCCGTGGTGCTGGTGTCGGCGTCCGGGTTCAGGTACTTGGCGAGCGCCCCGGTGTACTCCGGCAGCAGGTTGATCTCGCCGTTCTCCAGCGCAGGGAGGTAGGTCTCGCGCGAGCCGATGTTCAGCTTGGTGCTCACCTGGACGCCCTTGGCCGCCAGCGCCTGCGCGTAGATCTGGGCGAGGAGCTCGTTCTCCGGGAAGTTGGCCGAACCGACGGTGACTGCGGTGGCCGCGGCCGAGCCGGACCCAGACGCCGCCGGGCTCTGGCTCTCCAGCGGGTTGCCCGACGAGCAGGCCACCAGGGACAGCGATGCGATGCTCGCCGCCACGATCATGCTGAGCTTCTTCATACGGGGTGTTCCTTCCATTTCCTTGTCAGCTGGCAAGTACCCCGGAGCGGGCCGCCGACCCGCGTCCGGACGTTCGTCGTGTGGTGCGCGGCGCGCCCAGTCCCGGGGAGACCGCCACTTTCTGGACGCCGGCGAAGGCCAGGTCGACCGCCATCGCCAGCGCGGCGACCAGCAGCGCTCCCCCGGCCATCTGGCCGTAGTCGCGGTAGGCCTGTCCGTCGATCAGGAACCGGCCGAGCCCGCCGAGGCTCACGGACGCGGCGAGCGTCGCGGTCGCGACCACCTGCAGCGCCGCCGAGCGCAGGCCGCCGAACACCAGCGGCAGTGCGCAGGGCAGCTCCACCCGGAACAGCACCTGCGCCGGGCGCATGCCCATGCCGCGGGCGGCGTCCCGTGCACCCGGGTCGACTCCGCCGACCCCGGCGTAGGCGCCGGCCATGATCGGCGGGATGGCGAGCACCACCAGGACGAAGATGGACGGCACCAGGAACGCGATGTCGCCGGCGAGCATCGGCCCGACCACCAGCACCGCGACGAACAGCAGGCCGAGCGTGGGCACCGAACGCATGCCGTTGACCGCGTTCACCAGGACCACGCGGCCACGTCCGGTGTGGCCGATCCACAGGCCCAGCGGGATGCCCACCAGCGCGGCCAGCAGCAGGGTGACGGCCGAGTAGGCGAGGTGCTCGACGATCCGCGCGGGGATGCCGTCGTAGCCCTGCCAGTTGGCGGGGTCGCCCAACCACGTCCACAACAGGTTCACGCCGGCACCCGCCTCAGCCAGGGGGTGGCGACCCGGGTCAGCCCGAGGATGGCCGCGTCGAGGACGGCGGCGAGCACCATGCAGGCGATGATCCCGACCACGATCGGGTCGACGAAGTCGCGGGCGAACCCGTCGGTGAACAGCGAGCCGAGCTGCGCGATGCCGAGCAGCGCGGCCACCGACACGATCGAGACGTTGCTGACCGCGGCGACCCGCAGCCCGGCCGAGATCACGGGCACCGCGAGCGGGAGCTCGACGGTGAAGAAGCGGCGCACCCGGCCGATACCCATCGCGGTCGCGGCCTGCAGCACCTCGTCGGGCACCGCGGCGAGGCCGTCCGCGACGGTGCGCACCAGCAGCGCGACCGTGTAGAGCGTGAGCGCGACCACGACGTTGAGCGGGTCGAGGATGCCGGTGCCGAGCACCAGCGGCATCAGGATGAACAGGGCGAGCGAAGGGATCGTGTAGAGCAGCCCGGCGCCCGCCACGACAGGTGCCCGCAGCCAGCGGAAACGGCGCGCCAGCCAGCCCAGCGGCAGGGCCAGCAGCAGGCCGATCACGAGCGGGACCACCGCGAGGACGGCGTGGGTGAGCGTGAGCGAAGCCACGTCGTCGACGTGGTCGAGGAACCAGCTCACGAATCGTCACCTCCCGGTTCGCGCTCGATCTCGGTCAACACGTCACGGGCGAGGACTGTTCCCACCAGCCGGCCGTCGGCGTCGACGAGCACGCCGCGCCGGCTGACGGCGGAGAGGGCGGCATCGAGCGCGGCCCGCAGCGAGCCGCCGACCGGGGCGACCGTGCCGCCGCGGTGCAGGTCGTCCGGCCCGACCGGCCCGGTGAGCCGGTCCGGTCGCACCCAGCCGACCGGCGCCTGTGCCTCGTCGACCACGAGCAGCCACTGCTCCCCGGACGCGACCCGCCGCGCCTCCTCGACCCCGGCGCCGAGGGCGACCGTGGGCTCGGCACGGATCCGCAGCGCCGGGGCGGCCTGGAAGGCGAGCCCCCGGTAGCCGCGATCCCGGCCGAGGAAGTCGGCCACGAAGTCGTCGGCGGGATCGGCGAGCAGGTCGGCCGGGCTGTCCAGCTGCGCGATCGTGCCGCCGACCCGCATCACGACCACCTGGTCACCGAGCTTGATCGCCTCGTCGATGTCGTGGGTGACGA
>JAGQUI010000357.1 GCA_020438595.1 Propionibacteriaceae bacterium
CGCCGAACCGGAGCAGTTGCCCGAGCAGCCCGGACGGCACCCCGGGCACCGCGGACGGCGCGCCCGGACGGCGCAACTCGGTGCGCACCCGGTCCAGCGGGATCCGGCCGGACGCGAGACCGCGGAGCAGCCGCCAGACGCCGCGCAGGTCCTCCCTCGCGGTGGCCACGATGTCGACGGTGGAACCCGGGTCGTCGACCCAGTCCACCGGCACCTCGTGGATCCGCAGGCCGGCACGCTGTGCGAGCACGAGCAGTTCGGTGTCGAAGAACCAGTTGTTGTCCTCGACCAGCGGCAGCAGCCGTTGCGCCACGTCGGCCCGCACGGCCTTGAAGCCGCACTGGGCATCGGAGAAGCTCACCCCGAGCGCGGTGCGCAGGATCAGGTTGTAGCTGCGCGAGATGAACTCCCGCTTCGGCCCGCGGCTGACCCGTGAGCCCTGCGCCAGGCGCGTCCCGATCGCGAGATCGGAGTGGCCGCTCACCAGCGGTGCCACCAGCGGCAGCAGCGCGTTCAGGTCGGTGGACAGGTCCACGTCCATGTAGGCGACGACATCGGCGTCCGAGCCGAGCCAGGCCTGGCGCAGTGCCCGGCCACGGCCCTTCGCGTCCAGGTGCTCGGCCCAGACGTGGGGGTGCCGGGCGGCCAGCCGCTGCGCGAGCCGCCAGGTGCCGTCGGTGGACGCGTTGTCGGCGATCACGATCCGGTAGTCGTAGGGGAAGCTCCCGTCGAGGTACTCCTCGAGCCGCAGCACGGACGCGACCAGGTCGTCGGCCTCGTTGTAGACGGGCACGACCACGTCCACCAGCGCGGTGCGGGTGGCCGGACGGGCCGCGCCGGCCGGGACGGGAAGTGCACCCATCTCGCCCACCTCAGCTCGCCGCGGACAGGTCGTAGACGGTCGTGCCACCGACGGTGGTCGCGGTGTAGTTCTGCGCCACCCAGTCGGCGATCCGGCCGGCCACGTCCGAGCCGCCGTTGGAGGCGCCGATGCTGTTCGCGATGAAGTAGTGGATCCTGCCCTGCGCGACGTACTCCTGGAACTGGGCCAGCGTCGGCGACGGGTCGGAGCCGTTGAAGCCGCCGATCGCCATCACCGCGTCCCCGGTGGCCAGCTGGTAGCTCGCCGCGTTCTGGGAGCCGACGGTGGCCGCCACCCAGGTGTAGGACGACGCGTCCGTCTTCAGCAGGGAGACGAGCTCGGTGGACACCGACGCGCCGTTCAGCAGGCCGCCTGCGCCGCCGCCGCGGCTCGACGTGGAGCCGGAGTCCGAGCCGGTGGAGGTGCTGGACCTGCCCGGCGCCTGGCCCGGGGGCTGCCCGCCCCGTCCGCCACCACCCGGACCCCCGCCACCGCCGCGGCTGAAGCTGGTCACCGGGCCCGCGGTCACGATGGAGCCGGTGTGCGCGGTGGCCGCGGTGTTGATCGAGTAGGCGTAGGGCCCGGCGAGCCCGGCCGCGATCGCCACCGCGAGCGCGCCGGACGCGAGCGCCTTCGGGAACTGGTTCACCCAGACCAGGGCGAGGCCCGCGGCGGCGGAGAGCCCGAAGACGGTCCAGCCCAGGATCGTGTACCAGGAGCCGGCCTGCTCGAGCAGGACCAGCGCCCACGTGCCGGTGACCAGGCTGGTGGACCCCAGCAGCAGCCGCGCGACCAGCCTGCCGCGGTTGGCCCACAGCGCGGCGCCGCCGAGGGCGACCGCGCCGCCGATCGCCGGGGCGAGCGCGACCGTGTAGTAGTCGTGGTAGATGCCGGCCATGAAGCTGAAGGTGAGCATGGTCACGACCAGCCAGCCGAGCCAGATCACGATGCCGCCGGCGAGCGCCTGGCCGGGGGTCTGCACCCGGCGTCCCTCCCCGTCCACGGACGGGGCGAGCCTGCGGTGGGCGAACGCGTAGCCGAGCGCGCCGAGCGCCAGCACCAGCGCTGCGGGGATCAGCCAGGCGACCATGCCGCCGGAGACGCCCTCGAACATCCGCAGGATGCCGATCTCGCCCCACCGGCTGGAGCTGTTGCCGACCGAGCCGACCTCGGCGCCGGTGAGCCGGCCGAAGCCGTTGTAGCTGAGGATCAGCTCGAGCAGCGAGTTGGTCTGCGAGCCGCCGATGTAGGGGCGCATCGACGCGGGCGTCAGTTCGACCACCGCGATGTACCAGCCGAAGGACGCCACCATGGTCACGAACGCGACCATCAGGTCGGTGAGCCGCTTCTTCCACGACGCCGGAGCGGCGATCCAGTACGCCACCACGAGGGCGGGCAGCACCAGGAACGCCTGCATCATCTTGGTCAGGAAGCCGAGCCCGATCGCGACGCCGGCCAGGGCGAGCCAGCCGCGGGAGGCGTGCTCGGACGCGCGGACGGTGAAGTAGCCCGCCACCACCATCGTGAAGACCAGCAGGGCGTCCGGGTTGTTGAACCGGAACATCAGGGTGGCCACCGGGGTGAGCGCGAACGTCGCCGCGCCGAGCAGGGCCGCCCAGTGCGCGTTGCGCGCGGTCAGCGGGTGGGTGCTGCCGGGATCGCCGCGCCAGGCGAGCAGGCTGCGCCGGAGGGTCACGTAGAGCACGCCGACGCTGGCCACGCCGAGCAGCGCCTCGGGCGCGAGGATGCTCCAGGAGCTGAGCCCGAACAGCCGCACCGACAGCGCCATCAGCCAGATCGCGGCCGGCGGCTTGTCGACGGTGATGCTGTTGCCGCCGTCCAGCGAGCCGAAGAACCACGCCTCGAGGTTGGTCGAGCCGGCCTGCGCCGCGGCGGAGTAGAACGAGTTGGCATAACCCGAGGCGGACAGGCCCCACAGGTAGAGCATCGCGGTCGCGATGAGCAGGGCGGCCACCGAGCCGCGCGCCACCCAGTCGGGGCGGTCGTCGACGTAGCTGAAGTAGCGGCGCACGGGTCGTGCGTCCGCGGGGCCGCCCGTGGCGGCCGGCGCCTCTGTTTCGATCAGCGTCATGCGTCCATGGAACGCCGCCGGGCTGGGCGGCCCATCGGGGCACCCTGTGAGCCTCTTGTGACCTGTTCACCCGCGTGGACCGAGTTGGGGACGGTTCCTTACTCGGTCCACGTCCCGGGGGTGGACCGAGTAAGGAACCGTCCCCAACCTGGTCCGGGGGTCAGGCCAGGGGGATGCGGACGGAGAACGTGGTGCGACCCGGCTCGCTCTCCAGGCCCACCTGGCCGCCGTGGGCGTTCACCACGGCGGAGACGATCGCCAGGCCGAGCCCGGTGGACGAGCCTCCGGCCTGCCGGACGCGGCTGGCGTCCGCCCTGGTGAACCGCTCGAACACCGACTCGCGGATCTCCGCGGGCACCCCGGGGCCGTTGTCGGTGACCGAGATCACCGCCACGCCGCCCTCGGCGCGCAGCGCGGTCTCCACCCGCGTGCCCGCCGGCGTGTGGGTGCGGGCGTTGGCT
>JAGQUI010000358.1 GCA_020438595.1 Propionibacteriaceae bacterium
TGGACACGCTGTACGTGCGGCGCACCTTCGCCGACGGGGAGGCCGCGGTGATGCTGGTCGTCGACTCCCGCGACGACATCGGCGCCGACCCGCGCACCTGGCGTCGCTTCGGCGAGCAACGCGTGGACGAGCCGACCTCGCTCGACCTCGCCCGGCACGCGGCCGCGAGCATCGCCCGGGCCCTGGTCGAGCACGGCGACCGGGTCGGCCTGGTCGATCTCGCCCTGGACGCCCGGCCGCTGCCACCCGCGTCCGGGCGACGCCACCTGCGCCGGATCCTGCACGGTCTCGCGCTCTCGCACCCGGTGGGGGAACCGGGCGCCCGGGTGCGTCCACCACAGGTGTCGGCCGACGCCCTGATCTACCTGTTCACCACCGCGCTCGACGACGCATCGGCGCAACTCGTGCGCACCTGGCGCGGCCTCGGCCACCCGGTCGTGGTGATCGACACGCTGCCCGACGTACGTCCGGTCAGTGACCCGCGGCTGGCGATCGCCTGGCGGGTCGTGCGGATGGAGCGGCAGGTGCGGCTCGACCGCCTGGCCGCAGAGGGGGTGCCGGTCGTGCGTTGGGCGGGCTCGGCCCGGGTGGACGCCGCGGCCGCACTGGACGCGCTCGCGCGGACCGCGGCACGGAAGCGGGACTGGCGATGAGCTGGCTGCGGACGGCCAGGGCGGAACTGCCGCTGCTGCGGGACCTGCCGGATCCGGGCGAACGCCGGCTGCCCCGGGTGGTGGTGTCCCTCGGGCCGACGGTTCCGGGCTGGGTGCTGCGCGCGGCGGCGCCGGCTCTGGCCGGAGCGTTGCTCCTGGTGGCGGCGCAGCGGCTCGGAATGGACCCCGGCCTGGCCTGGGCGATCGTCTGGATCGCGGTCGCCGTCACGGCGCTGTGGCCGTCCCCGGGCAGCGCGAGCGCGGCGATCGTCCTGGCCGGGCTGTTGATCGCGGCGGACGGGTACGGCCCGTTCGATCCGGTGGTGCTCGCGCTGATCCCGCTCGGCTACGCCGCCGTCCGGCTGGCCTGGTGGGCGCAGCGGGTCTCGCTGACCGCGCGCGTGGAGTGGGCGGCGCTCGCCCGCGGGGTGCCGCAGGGCCTCGCCGTCACGGGCGGCACGGTGGCGTTCGGCGCGGTGGTGTTCCTGCTCGGCGGGCAACCGTTCGCCCTCGCCGTCCTGGCCGGCGGCGTGGCGCTGGTCGCACTCGCGTGGCTGCTGTTCGCGCGCCGGCAGTAGCGGCCCCGGCTCGCGCGTGTCGCGATCCGGCCACGGGAGTCGTCCCACCCGCCCCAGGCGTCTCACCACGGCCGCCGGGCGGCCACATCGCGCCACGGGGGGCTGGCCGGGCTGCGGCCTTGGGAAGGATCGCTACCGTCGTAATCAGCCAGGCCCAGCACCGGGGAGGATCGTGAACGTTCGTACCGCCTGTGCCGCGGCAGTCGTCGCGCTGCTGCTGGCCGGTTGCACGAGCCCGATCAGTGGTGCCCCGGTCCCGGGGTCCTCCAGCGCCGCGCCCTCCTACGAACCCACCGATCCCCTCAGCGATTCCACCGCCTACTTCACCGTCGAGGTGAACGGCCGGGCCCGGATCACCTGGACCGACGGCGACGACGTCAACACCGAGGACGTGGACGCCGGCAACCACCGCTACGGCACCGACTCCTGGCAGGCCGGCGACCTCTCCGTCGTCACGGCGGTTCCTCTCGACGATGCGTCTGCGGTCTCCTGCCGTGCCGAGACGTCCGACCAGTGGCCGAAACTCACCGCTACCGACCACGCGTCCGGACCCGACGAGGTCGCGGTGTGCTGGGCCGGTGAGGCGCCGTACTCGCCGCAGCCCGGTCGGCGCAAGCAGGTCGTCCTCGCCGCGGACAGCACGTCCGGGCACTACGACGTGGTCGCGCGGACGCCGTACGCGATCACCACCCGCTCCGTCGCCGACGACCGCACCCGGCTGCGCACGACGACCAGCGGCCTGTCCATGGTGATCGCGGTGAGCCGGCTCGCGGACGCCACGGTGGAGTGCTCGATCACCAGGGGCTCCACGAAACGGGAGCGCACGGGCCACGGCCTGGGCGGCGTCGCCGTCTGCACGCTCGGGAAGTAGGTCTTCACGCCCGCGGGTCGGGACGGCCCCCGACTACTCCTTCGGCGGAACGTGTGGTTGTCCGCACCCTCTTTCGGCGAACTGCGGTGGCCAAGACGTCTCCACGTGCCCGTGCCGGGAGTAGCGGAAGTCGCACCGGTCGCAGCCCAGGGCGAGGGTCTTGGTGCGTTGCAGCCCGTAGCCGAACAGCTCGGCCCCGTCATAGTCCAGGGCGCAGATGTAGGGCGTCAGTTCGTCGGCCCCGTGGGCGTGCAGGTAGCTCACATTGCCGCACTCGGTCATGTCGAAGCCGAAATCGAAACCCGTGTCGTTCGCAGGGACCATTTCCACCACCCAGTCGTTCGGGTAGCGCCGCGCCAGCGAACGCCTCGCGCCTCGCGTCCACCGCCACCGGTTCAGCCCGCTGAACCAGTACCACGCCGCTGCTGCCCGTGCCACGCGGGGTAGCCCCTGCAGTTGCGCCCGCACCACCGTGCGAAGCACCTTCGCGGCGTCCTCCACGCTCCCACCGTGCCGCTGCACGACCCGGTACACCGCCAGGCCGGAGTACGCCGCCAG
This sequence comes from Propionibacteriaceae bacterium, assembly GCA_020438595.1. The sequence continues at coordinate 2,661 of JAGQUI010000358.1, forward strand.
TAGATTGCCGGCGGATGGGCTGCCATCCGGTCCGATGCGTGGCACCTGGCTGGCGAGATCGCGGAACTCCTCGATCATCTGCGCACGCATTGCCCCGGCGCTGGTTCGTCCGAAGCGATCAACCAGGTCCGCCTCGCCCAGGTCGCACCAGTGGCTGAACCGGGCGACCTGTCGGTTGAGCCGTGCTCGCGACATCCGACGGTCCTGGGGTGATTCGGTCCTCCGCATGCCCATCGCGCACCTCCCACGGGTCAGCGTTGCCGTCCCGGGGCACCGACCCTTGGCGTCCACCCCGTTGTGGGCGCGCTCCGGCGTCAACACCTCCATCGTCTCACCAACGCTGACGCGATTCGACCGCTTGAGCTTCGGGCTGTGACACCTGGGGCAGGTGGGACGGCCCTGTCGGCCGGATCGCGACGGACCGAGTCGGGGACGGTTCCTGACTCGGTCCACCTCCGGGTCAGGGCTGGTCGAGTTCGGCGGGCAGCGGCTCGGCGTGAAGCACGGTCAGGCTGGTCACCGCGCGGGTCAGGCAGACGTAGAGGCGACGCAGGCCGGTGGGGTGGTCGGGCTCGTCGGCGACGAGGCGGGCGGGTTCGAGCAGCAGGACGTGGTCGAACTCCAGGCCCTTGGCGAGGACCGCGTCCACCACCTCGACGCGGACGAAGTCCTCGGGGTCGGCGCTGTCGGAACCGAGGACGCGGTGGTCGAGCCCGGCGAGCGCTGCGTCC
>JAGQUI010000359.1 GCA_020438595.1 Propionibacteriaceae bacterium
GGTGACCCGATGGCGTTTCTGACGGCGTTCGCGCTGCCGGTCGACAAGTACTTTCCCGCCGGCGGGGCGGTGCCGATCACCGTCGGGGGAGCGGTGGTCGGCGTGCTGGCGGTCTCGGGTCTCGAATCGTCCGAAGACCACGCGCTGGCAGTGGCGGCCGTGCGCGAACTGGCGAACGACGCCGAACAGAGCAACGAATCCGAACCTCGCAACGAAGGAGTGGGCGAATGACCAACCAGACACCACGCACGGGCCGGGTCGGGGTGGGGCTGATCGGCGCCGGCATGATCAGCGACACCTACCTCGACAACCTGACCAGCTTTCCCGACGTCGAGGTGCTGATGGTGAGCGATCGCGACGTGCCGCGGGCGCAGGCGCAGGCCGAGAAGCACGGCGTCCCGGGCTGGGGCGTACCGGAGGACGTGCTGGCCCACCCGGACGTCGAACTGGTGGTCAACCTCACCATCCCGGCCGTGCACGCCCAGGTCTCGCAGGCGGCGATCGACGCCGGGAAGCATGTCTGGTCGGAGAAGCCGATCGGCGTCGACCGCGAGAGCGCCCGGCAGTTGCTGGACGCCGCTACGCAGGCGGGCCTGCTGGTCGGAGTAGCGCCGGACACGGTGCTGGGCCCCGGCTTGCAGACCGCCCGGCGGGCGATCGAGCGTGGGGACATCGGCGTCCCGCTGTCCGCACAGACCGTGTTCGAGTACCCGGGTCCGGACCTCTTCCACCCGAACCCCGAGTTCCTGTTCGCCGCCGGTGCCGGGCCGCTGTTCGACACCGGTCCGTATTACCTCACCGCGCTCGCCCACGTGTTCGGACCGTTCGCCACGGTGGCCGCGGTCGGTACCAAGGGCCGCCCAACCCGCACGATCAAGGTCGGCGAGCGGGCCGGCGCCGAATTCCCGGTGGTCGCCCCGAGCACCGTGTCGGCCGTGATGAGCTTCACCGGCGGCGGCATCGCGCAGAGCCTGCTCAGCTTCGACTCCCCAATGGCCAGGATCGGCTACGTCGAGATCACCGGAAGCGAAGCGACCCTCCTGATTCCGGACCCGAACATCTTCGGTGGCCCGGTCAGGCTCACCCGCCCCGCGACCCTGGAGAGCATCCAGGCCGATCCCGAGTGGACCTCCCTTCCGGTGCCGGAGGAGACCTTCGGTCGTGGCTCGGGTGCGCTCGACCTGGCCCGTTGCATCCGCACCGGTGGTAAGCCCATCGCCTCCGGCGAGCTCGGCTACCACGTCCTCGACGCGATGGTCGCGATGGAGGAGTCGATTGCCACGGGGCAGACCATCCACCTGACCAGTACCACCGGTACCGTCCCCCTCCTGCCGGAGGGCTGGGACCCGCGCCGGGCCACGCTCGGGGTGGCCGGGGCCCGGTCGTGAGGCTGCAGATGTCGGCGCGCACCCTGCAGCCGGGCCAGCGCTCCCGGCTGCACGTGCTCGACGTCGACACGGGTGCGGACCGGATCGTCGCGGAGTCCGCCACCCTGCTGTTCGAGGCGCCGAACTGGACGCCGGACGGCCGTTCGCTGCTGGTCAACGGGGACGGCGGGCTGTTCCGCATCCCGCCGACGGGCGGAGACCTGGAGCCGGTGGACCTCGGCGGAGTGCCCGGGATCAACAACGACCACGTGCTCAGCCCCGACGGTGGCTCGGTGTTCGTCTCGGCGTTCGACGGGCACCTCTACGAGGTCGACCTCGGGACGGCCGCCGCGCGGCAGGTCTCGAACGATCGCGGCGAGGACTTCTACCACTTCCTGCACGGGGTCTCCCCGGACGGGACCACGCTCGCCTACATCGGAATGACCGTGCCCCCGGACGGAGCCCCGCGCACCAACGTGTACACGCTGCCCGTGAATGGCGGCACCGACGTGCAGCTGACCGACGACGAGTTCCCCGACGACGGCTGTGAGTACAGTCCCGACGGGGAGTGGATCTGGTTCAACTCCGAACGCGGCTCGGGCACTCCGGGCCACGCGCAGCTGTTCCGGATGCGCACCGACGGCAGCGATCTGGAGCAACTCACCTTCGACGAGCGCGTGAACTGGTTCCCGCACGTCTCGCCCGATGGCGCCCGCACCGCCTACATCAGCTTCCCGCCCGGCACGCAGGGCCACCCCGCCGACCTCGACGTGATCCTCCGGCTGCTCGGACCCGACCACAGCACCCGCGACCTGTGCCACCCTTTGGGCGGGCAGGGCACCATCAACGTCGCCAGCTGGGCCCAGGACAGCCGACAGCTCGCCTATGTCGACTACCCGGTCGAGCGCTGAGCCCCGGCGGCGACCGGTCGGCCGATCGGCGGAAAGAGTTGAGCATGACGGGCGGAGCGCAGCGCAGGGCGGTCTTCGTCGACATCGACGGCACCCTGGTCAATGAACTGGGCGAGGTTCCGGACAGCGCGCCAGCGGCCGTCGGGGAGGCCCGATCGCGCGGGCACCTGGACGGCCTCATGGTCGGCGGATCCGATGCCCACGTCGAACGCGCCATGCCGATCTTCGACGCCTCCGCCCCGAAGGTCCGCGGGAAGAAGGATTCGTCCACGCCGGTGGCATCGGCGCCGGCCACTACGCCAAGATGGTCCACAACGCCATCGAGTACGGCCTCATGCACGCCTACGCCGAAGGCTGGGAACTCCTCGCCACTACCAACATCGTCACCGATCCCCAAGGCTGCTTCAAAGCCTGGACCCGTGGCACCGTCGTCCGCTCCTGGCTCCTCGACCTCCTCGTCAAAGCTCTCGAGGAATCACCCGGACTCGACGGGATCGACGCCTACACCCCCGATTCCGGTGAAGGCCGCTGGGCCCTCGAAGAAGCCATCAACAACTCCGTCCCCACGCCTGTCCTCGCCACCGCCCTCTTCGCACGCTTCGCCTCCCGCCAGACCAACAGCCCCACCATGCAAATGGTCTCCGCCCTACGCGGACAATTCGGCGGGCACACCGTCGCCAAGACCCCCTCGGCCTGACAGCGCCAGCCAGGCCGGAGGGACGCCGGGGCTCACCGGTGCCGAACTCCACGTGCTCCCCGGCACCGGGCACGAGCCGCAGTGCCGCATCCCCGAAGTCACCAACAACCTCATCCTGGAGTTCGTCGGCGCCGGGTCCTGACCCGCCCGCTCAGCCGAGCGGCTCCAGCATCTGCAGGCTGGAGCCCCCGCCGCCGAGCAACTGGGCCAGCTTCGCGTTGAAGGCCGCGTTCGCCGGATTGGTCAGGTGCGCCTCGAAGGCTTCCGCGTCGGTGTACCGCTCGATGACGATCATCGCGCCGTTGCCCTGGTCGAGGTACGCCTCGAAGCGCTGGTTGCCCGGTTCGGCGCGGACCACCTCCCCGTACTCCAGCAGCAGCGCGGACGCGGCCGGCAACACGTCT
>JAGQUI010000035.1 GCA_020438595.1 Propionibacteriaceae bacterium
CGCGCTGTGGGCGTTCCCCGACGTCGACCTCCGGGACCGGCCCGGTGTCGGGCAGCGCAGCGTCGCCGAGCGGATCCTGGTCGGCTGGGCGGCGCCATCGGACGCGCTGGCCCGGGAGCCGGTGCCCGGCCCGGTGGACGCGTCCCGGCTGGCCGGCTTCACTCCCGCGCGACGGCAGTCGTTCCTGACCGGACGGGCGGTCGTGGGCCGGCTGCTTGGTTCGCTGTACCCCGGTTCGGTGGCGTGGACGCTCGACACGGCGTCCGGTGAGGACGGCGCGGCGGGGGTGGGGCCGCTGCTGGTTCGCGGCGTGCCTGCGCTGGCGTCCGTTGCCTACGCGGACGGCGTGGTGGTCGCGGTGGCCGCCGCGGCGAACCGGGCCTCCCGGATCGGCGTGGACGTGGAGCGCCTCGACCCCGCCCGGGCTACCGAGGTGGCGAAGGCCCTCGGCGTGCCCGTCGACGGTGCGCTCGCCCGCTGGACCCTCTCCCACGCGGTGCTCAAGGCGGGCCGGCACGGCCGCCGGGCCGACGTCGGGCTGGTCCGGATCGGGGGCGGGACGGGCCGGGTCGAGGGCTCGCCGGCGACCTATCGCCTCGCCGGGGTCGAGGGTCCGAAGGGCTACGCGATCGGCGTCGCCTGGCAGCCGACCGGACGCGCGCGGTAGTGCCGGTGCCCGGTCACTGCCACCTCCGCGGCTGGTTCGCGTGGTCGCTCGGCCTGCTCGTCTGCATGGCCGGGCTGGTGCGCGTCGCGTACCTGGCCGCTCGCCCCGGGATCGCGATCGGCGCCGTGCCCGACGACGCCTTCTACTACCTCAAGCTGGCCGACAACCGTGTCCTCCTCGGCACCTGGACCCTCGACGGGGTGTCCACGACGTCCGGCTTCCACCTGCTGCACGCCCACCTTCTGGGGCTCGTCGACCTAGTCCAGGGCCCGATGGGCGGCGACTGGATCAGGATGCTCGCCGTGGTGGGCGTCATTGCCTCGATCTGCCTGGGCCTGGCCGCCGCGCTGGTCGCGCTGGCCGCGGGCCGGGCCTTCGGCTCGGGGGCGTGGGTCGCGCCGGTGGTGCTGTCCCCGCCGTTGCTGATGTTCGCGACGATGCTGATGGAGTCGCACCTCGTCGTCCTCGCGGCCGCGGCGACGCTCTACGTCGCCTCGGGCACGTCCGTGCTTGCGTCGCGCGCCCGGCCGGGGGTGGTGCTGCTGGGTCTCCTCGCCGCACTCACGCGCAGCGACTTCCTGCTGCTCCCGCTCGTGCTCTGGCTGGCCTGCGCGCTCCACCGCAGGTCCGACCCGGCCCGCTTCCAGCGCACCGGCCTGCTGCTGCTCGGCGGGTCGGCCGGCATGGTCGTGACGGCCGCGCACACCTGGCTGGTGTCCGGCACCCTGCTGCAGAGCAGCGTGCGGACGAAGCTCGCCTGGACCGAGCCGGGGCCGTGGACGATCAGCGTGGTGCTCAACGTCGTCGTCCTCGTCGTGGTCGCGGGCCATGCGGTCCTCGCCGCGCGGCGGGGACGTTCGATCGCGCTGCTCTCGGACCCGCTCGCTCTCGGCGCCCTGATGTCGATCATCGGCTACGGCGCGCTCTACCTGCTGACCGGGAAGGGGCTGCAGCCGTGGTACGCGGCGTCGCTGATGATGCCGCTCGCGTTCGTCCTCGCGGCGCTCGGCGCCCGGGTGGCCCCGCGGCTGCGGCGGGTGGTCGCCGCCGTGGTCGCCGTCGGCTGCCTCGCGCTCAGCCTCGGTCAGCTCGGCCAGCAGCTCTGGCCCTGGCAGATCGGGATGCTCCACGCCGCCGAGAAGCTGCGGGCCGACCCTGACATCACGCACATCGGATCGTGGAACGCGGGCATCCTCTCGGTGGTCTCGGGCAAGCAGGTGACCAATCTGGACGGACTGGTCGACGACGACGCGGCGAGCGCGAACGAGCAGGGCCGGCTCCTCAACTACCTGCGCCGGCGGCAGATCAGCGACGTCGTCGACCACGTCGACGCGATCACCCGCCAGGAGGGCGGCCTGCCGGACGAGGCACTGGTCCGCTGCCTGCAGCCCGTCGCGGTGCTCGGCGAGCCCGATGACCCGATGGCAGGCTCGGGACCGGTCACGCTGTTCCGGCTCGACTGCTGAGCCCATGGGTCGGCACGGTGGACGGTGGTCGGGACGTGCCGGCGCAGGGCCGATGGCCGTTCGACGCGTCGGGGCGGCCCGTGGTGCCGCGCAGGCGATCACTCCCGCAGCGTCTCCCGCACGAGGGAGGGCCAACGCTCACCAGCCGAGGCCAGAACGGCAGGCATCAGCCGAGGCAACCCAAACAGATGGCGACCCCAGCAAGATTCGAACTTGCGACACAAGGTTTAGGAACCGCGTTCCATTAGGGCCGTGACTAGCACATATAGCACGCCCGACAGGGGTCGTGCGATGGCCGTGCCATAGTGAATTTCGAAAAGTTGAGCACCCCTTGCGGGCTACGAATCGGCTCGATCCGAGGGCCGCCGGCGGCCCCGTCGCCATCCTGCCACGGACTTTGTCCCGGGCTCACTCGTAGTGGGTCCACATGCGCAGGACGTGGACGGTGTGTTCCTCGGCGAGTACCTCGTAGACGAGGCGGTGCTGGATGTTGATCCGCCGGGAGTAGCACCCGGCCAGGTCGCCGACCAGCTTCTCGTAGCGAGGCGGATTCGCGAACGGGTCTTCGCCGATGATGGCCAGGAGTTCCTGGGCCTTCGGCTTCAGCCCTGAGGAGGCGAGCTTCCTGGCGTCCTTCTGGGCCGCCTTCGAGAACACCAACCGCCAGGTGGTCACCAGTCGAGTTCCTCCGAGCCCTCGTCGAGCCCCTCGGCGCGTGCCTGCCGGATCGACTCGGTGAAGCCCGGCACGTTCGCCAGCAGCAGCGTCTCCTGAATGGCGCGCCAGTCATCCTCGCCGACCAGGACGGCGTTGCCCCGCTGGCCGGTGATGGTCAGCGGCTCGGACTCCTCGTTGACCTGATCGATCAGGCGATACAGGTTCGCCCGGGCAGCGGTCGCACTCACAGCAGTCATCTCTCCACCTCCCCGACCAGCGTACGTGATCACGTACGAGAATCCAAGGTCGGTCGATGGCGACGTCACGAGGCCCACCAGGTGGCGTTGGGGACGGGCGTGAAGAGCTGCTCCAGCGCCGGCGCCGGGATCCGGATCAGCCGGGCGCCGCTGTGGACGGCAGGCAGGGCGCCGGAGCGGATGCGGCGACGCAGGGTCATCACGCTGACGTGGTACCGCTCGGCGGCCTCCTGCAGCGTGAGGTACTCGACGGGCTGGGCGGCGACATGACGGACGCTCATGGTTGTTCTCCTCTGGTGGTCGGGTTTCAGATGGGGATGCCTCGGTCGTGGTGGTGGTCGATGCCAGGGACTGGTGGTGGTGGCCGACGTGGGGTGGCGTGCTCGTGGGTGGGGGTGATGTGTTCGCTGGTGTAGTCGTGCCGGTGGACTCGCCATTCGAGGGTGGCGGCGATGCTGCGGACATGGACGGGTCCGTCGTGGAGGGCTTGGTCGAGGATGGCGGCGGCGTCTCCGCCGAGTCCTTGGATGTCTTCGAGGTGGGCGGCGAGGAGGGGGAGTGCGGGGTCGCCGGCGAGGTGGCGGGCGAGGTGTTGGAGTTGGGGCCACCAGGGGGTGATGTCGGGCATGCCGGCGTCGGTGAGCCGGTGGTCGAGCTGGTGTTGCCAGCGGGTGCCGGCGGTGGTGGTGGCGGGTGGTCCGGTGGGGCGGAGGTCGTGATCGGGGACGTTGTTGGCGGTCCGCCAGGTGCGCAGGTCGGCGGCGAGCTGGTCGGGGAGGCGGAGGCGGGTCTGCCAGGCAGGGGTCTGTTCGGGGTCGGAGTGGCGGAGCTGGCCGGCGATTTGGGTGACCTGGTCGGTGCGGGCACTGAGGTAGGGGCCCCAGGTGGGGTCGTCGGTGAGCTGGTGGGGGATGCCGGGGAGCCAGGGGAGTGGCCCGACCGGGAGGTGCCGTGTGGGGTCGATGCGCCAGTCGAGGACGGCTGCGGCGTCGTGGGCGCCATCGAGGCTGTCGGCGTTGGCGGCGTCGCGGAGAACCGCGATCGGGTCAGTGCCGGTGGCGGCGATCTGGAGGAGATGCGCGCGGAGGGTCGGCCAGGCGGGTTCGCTGGTGAGCCACAGCACGATCTGGTCGGCCTGCTCGTCGAGGGCCTTCACTTTGTCGGGGCCGAGGTGGTGTTCGCAGGCTGCGCCGAGCCCGTCGAGGTACTTCGCGACCGCCGGGGCGAGTTGGGCGGATGGCTCGTGGGCGTGTCGCTGGTGGCTGCTGGCCGACAGGGCGGTCTCGTCGTGGGCAAGGACGTGTTCGAGGATGTCTTCGGCGGCCCGGGTGGTGAGGGTGTCGTAGTCGATGGGGTCGGGCAGCCCGTCGCCGGTGACGGTGATGTGGAGGTGGTTGGCGTGCCGGCCGCGGCTGGCGGCGGTGTAGAGCTGTTGGCGGGTTTCGTCCCCGGTGATGAGGGTGTGGCTGGTGTCGGCGGTGACACCTTGGGCGGTGTGGATGGTGGTGGCGTAGCCGAGTTCGGTCCAGGCCTCCACATAGTCGGCCGGTAGCCGGACGCTGCGAGCGTGGTGCAGGTCGGTGGCGGTGAGGGAGCCGTCGGCGTGGATGCGCTGGATGGTCCAGCGGTCGCCGTTGGTGACCCAGGTGCCGTTCCGCGTCCTGAGTGCCCGGTTGTTGCGGCGGGTGATGATCACGTCCCCAGCACTCGCGCGGTTGCCGTCGGCCAGAGCGATCTCCCGACCCGGCGCTGCTCCGTTGAGGCGCATGGTGCGGGCGTGGTGGTTGAGTTGGGCGGCGAGGTCGCGGGTAGGAGCGAGCATGATCGCGTCGAGGCCGGCGCGCCGGTCACGGGCCCAGGCGGTCAGGACTTGGCTGGTGATGCTGGCCGCGTCGGCGGGGTGGAGCCGGTTGTTGTCGGCGTAGAACGCGATTGCGGTGGGGTTGCCGGTGCGCAGGGCGAGGCTGGCGGCGGCTTCGGCGGGGTCGCTGAACCGGAGGACTTCTTCGAGGCGAACGGTGCCGGGTGTGTGGGCGAGATCGGTGAGGATGCCGCCGGCGGCGACGGCGGTGAGTTGGTGGTCGTCTCCGATGAGCCGGACGCTGCCACCGAGGGTGGTGATGTGGGTGACGATCCGGTCCAGGGTTGGGGTGTCGGCCATCCCGGCCTCATCGATCAACACCAGCGTGTCGCGGGTGATCGTCTTGGTCCAGTCGGGGGCCCGGTCGGGGTGGTCGAGGCTGTCGAGGAGTTTGGCGAGGGTGTCGCAGGGTGCGGTGTCGAGGTGTTCGGCGAGGATGTGCGCGGCGGCGGCGGCGGGGGCGAGTCCGATGATGGTGCCGCCGCTGCTGGTCCAGGCGTCGGCGAGGACTTCAAGGGCGGTGGTCTTGCCGGTGCCGGCCGGTGCGATGGCGAGTTGGAGTTGGCGTCCGGAGGTGGCGAGTTCGCGGACGAGCTGGGCCTGCCCGTCGTTGAGGGTGGTGCCGTTGGCGACGGATTCGAGCAGGGCCAGCTCGACGAGCTGGGGGTCGATGGTGCGTCCGTTGGTGAGCTGGGCGGTGGCGAGGAGGTTCTTCTCGGCGGCGATGATGCGCCCGGAGCTGTAGGTGGTGGCCCCGGCCAACTCATACACGCTGTGTCCGTCGCGGCGTCGCAGCGCCTCGGGCGCGGTGACCGGGTCGTCGGGGTCGAGCTGGAACGAGTTCGTATGGAGGACCAGGTCGACGACGTGGTCGACGACCGGCTCGATCTGTTCCGGTGCCAGGCCCAGGCCGGCGAGCTGGCGCAAGGTTTCGGCGCGGACGTGCCAGCCCTGCCACGTCGCCCGGCTGGCCTCGACCTCGGCAGTCACCGAGGCCGCGAGCTGCTCCAGCCATTCCGGGCTCAGGATCACCGCCGGGTGAGAGCGGGGCGTGAGTGCCTGCCGGAGCATCTGGTCGACACCCTGCGGGCCGAGGTGCTGGTCGGCCTGGGCGCGCCAGGTGGCGCGTTGTTCGGCGAGGGTGCGGGGTTCGTGTTTCGGGTCTCGGGTTGCGAGGTTGGCCTGCTGGGCGAGGTGGATCATCTCCAGCCCGGTCGGTGGGCGGCCGTGCGCGGTGCGGAACTTGGTCGCCAGGTTCGCGGCCTCGGCCTCGATGTCGACCCGCCGCGACGACCACCGGGAGCACAGGGTGGGGTCGATGCCGTCGATCTCCCACACCGGACGCCGGCCGTTGCGGGAGGGGCGGGCGACCCAGCGGACGCCGAGGGTTTCAGTGAGGTGCGCCCGCAGCGTTGCGTCGTAGGTTTCGGAGGTGGCGACGTGCGACTTGTAGAAGATCCGGCCGTCGATCGCCAGCCAGCGCCCGTCAAGGGACTGGACCTTGTTCGCGACGGCGACGTGGGTGTGCAGGTCCGGGTCTCCGGCGCGGGAGTCGCGGTGCACGAACGCGGCGGCGATCATGCCTCGGGTGTCGACCTGCCGGACCCCGTCGGTCCCGGTCCGGGTGAACAACGCATCCCGCTCCTGATACGCCAAAGCGCCGCGAACGGCTGCCTGGTGGCAGCGCTCGATCAGCGCGGCGACCTGCGGGTCCGCCAACGCCCACAACGCCGAGACCGACTTCGGTGGGGAGAACACCTGGTCGTACCCGGCGACCGTCACCGGAGACTTCTTCGACCAACGGGCGATCTCGCCGAGCAGTTCGGTCTCGCCCACCGGCTCCCGGCCGTGGGCACGCAGGAAGCACTCCCGGCCCACCTGGGTCCGCAGCGCAGCCTTCACCTCCTCAGGCAGCCGGGAGCGGACGGGGCGTCCCGCGGCCGCATTCCACGCCCGGCAGCGGGCCGCCAACTCCTCGGCGAACTCGTTGCGGACCGGCTCGCGTTTCCGGAACGTCGCCCCCAACCTGCCCGCGGCCTCGACCTCGGCCGGGGACAGGCCCGCGGCGGCCGCGACCTCCCGCAACTGGTCGGCGTTGGGGTGCTCGCCAGTGCCGAACAGGTGGTTCATCTGGGCCTCGGTCACGATCTCGCCGGCGCTCATGCCCAACCCATCCAGGCCGGCGCCGATCCATGTCCCGGGAGCCTCGCCCCGCTCGGTGTAGTACGAGGTCAGCCCGCCGGCCGGCACCCGGGCGTCCTGCACCGCGACCTGCCGGATCAGGTAGTCATACACCGGCCCGCCCGCAAGCTTCTTCACCGTCATCACCACCGACCACCTCCTCTGCCTTCCCTAAGCCCCGTCCGGCGCCGAACGGGACGCTGGCCGGCCGGGTTCTTGCCGACTTCTCACCCCACTTAGCCGAAAACGCACCCCGATCCGGACAAACCGGCCCGGGAGCTTTCACGACCCGTCGACCCGGGACGCGAGCCGTGGACGCTTCCTTAAGCCGTCCAACCGGTCCGTTCCGGACACCGAACCGGTCGACAACATCGCCTGCCCCTCCTCAAGCGCGGAACCTCCTACCCTCCCTAGGCCAAACCGGACGCCGATCGGGACGCGACCAGGGTCAACTTCTGCGCGAAGCTGAACAGGCCAGCGTTACCGAAAACGTTCCCCCCGCCTTGAGAAGGGCAGGGCGTGACCGCGGCCGATCGCGTGTCAGGGCTTGCCAAAGGCGCGTTCCCCACGTTCCCCCGCTCGCAGCGGGTCAGGCTGCCGGCAGGGGTCGAGGGTAGGGACGTGCGCCCCTTCGATGTGCTGAGAAGGAGGCGACCATGAAGATCCAGCTGGGTGACGGCAACACCGCCGTCTGCTTCGAGGGTCAGAGGCTCACCCAGGCCAAGACCATCGCCGCCCGACACGGACGCAAAGGCGGCCGTCCCCGGCTCGCCGCCGACACCGCCGGATCAGGCAGCCCCGCTGCCTCCAAGACCGGCTTCACCGAGCCGGCCCAGGCCGCCGGAGACAGCGAATCTGAACTCGCCCGCGAAGCCATCGACGACCACCTCGCCCGAAGGAGCCCGAACCCGCCCTCCGCCACGTCCCCCACCGGCAATGCACATTGTGTATATCGATCGGGGTGGGGTCCGCGTTAGCGCCGGTGGGGCCGGAGCCCTGGAGCCCAGGGGAGGGGAGAGGCCCTCGGAGGTCGGATAGGAGCGGGGGCTAGGGAACGGGCTGGGACCGATGGGTGGCTCTGGCGTCAGCGGTTCGATGGTGCCGGAGTTCGTGAGTCGTCCGAATCAGTCTGACCTGGGCGCGCCCCGCTCCCACCAGTCGGTCGGCGGCTCGGTCCGGATGATCGTTGCCGCGATCTCGACCGGTGTCAGGTTGCAGAACTTCCACAACTCCTTCGCCGAGCGCGAATAGTGATACAACACGTGGTCGACCTCGAAGGGGTCCAGTTCGCCAGCCCGATGGCGATCGATCGCCTCCGCGACCCTGGCGACGAGAGCAGTCAGTTGCGCGTTGTGGTAGGCCACCACGTCTGCTCGGGCCGCCTGACGCATCGACTTCTCCGACACAACCCGAGAGTACCGACGGGGGTCGATGACGGCAGACATTTTCGGTCTCGACCGCAGGCTCGGCGGGCAGAGCCGCTCGTTCGGTGTCATCCATGGAGCTGGGCTTGTTGAGCCAGCTGCGAAGCTTCGATGTGGGAGTGATCCGTGGCTCATTCCGGTCTAGGTGGTGCCGCTGGTCTTGAGTTCTTCGAGTCGCTCGGGGGTGGCGATCATGTCGCCGAAGTCGGCTCTGGCTTGGGCGAGGACGTCGGGGTCCGGGGTGGGGCCGGTGAGCCAGGGGGTGAGGTCGGGGGCGGTGACGAAGTGCCTGTCGGGTGCGACTTCGGTGATGGTCCAGGCGTCGAGGTTGTGGGCTCGTTCGAGGTGCCTAGTGGTGAGGAGTTGGATGGCGTGGGCGTCGAGGACGAGCCGGTCGATCAGGTGGGTGTTACGGGGGCTGGACCATTTGGCGGGCGAGAGCGGGTAGGGACCCCACTCCTTGTTGAGGAACTGGGGGTTGGCGCTCATGTAGAAGCGGCGCAGGAAGGCGTGGCTCATCAGTTCGGGGTGCCAGCCGAACACGGCGCTGACCGCCTGGACCTGTTCAATGAGGCTCAGCTGATCGTTGACCAGGCAGCCGGCGAACCCGCCAGCGTCGAAGTTGATGGTGCGTACGCGTTCTGGCTCGGGGCCGCCGGCGTAGGCCTTGGTGAGGCCGGTGTGTTTGGTGGCCATTGCGACCACCTCGGGCAGGTCGGTGGGCTGCACCTGGGTGAGGATCCCGGCATGGACGAACGCCCGTTCGGCGCCGTCGGCGCACCACTGGGCGGCCTGCCGGGGCACGTCGCGGGCGACTTGGTCGTCCCAGGCCCAGCGGGGCAGTTCGTGGTAGCGCCAGCCCGGATAGAACGCTGCCACACCGATCCATGCGTCCGGCGGCTGGGTGTCGAACCAGGGCTCCCACTTCGCTGGGGTGGCCGCGGTCAGGGTGCCGCCCAGACCTCTGGCGTCCAGGCGGCGAGCCAGCTCCTCCAGCCACGCCCACAGCTGGGGCGGGGCCGGTTCCAGCACGAACACCGGCCCGGCCGGCGACGGGGCCACCCCGGCCTTCATCGGCGAGAGGCCCTTGAACTCGCCACTGGCGAACCCGAAATCGGCCTCGGCGCCCAGAATCTCCGCCGCCGAGGGGTCGGCACAGTCGGCCAGCAGCACCAACACCCCGTCACCGAACTCGCTGCGCTGCCGCTTCAGCTTCGCCAGATCAACCCGAACCGCCACACGCGCATTATCGCGGAAGCCCCCCTCGCCGAAGGGATATTCGGCAAGCCCAGCAACGCCCGCGGTGCGGCATGAGCGAGTGTTCGGGTGACCGGCAGCCGGAAGGCTACCCTCGCACACCGCGGCTGAAGAGGAGTGTTCGACGGTTCCAAGCCGGGGCTCGGTCTAGGGCTTGAGTATCAGCCTTCCCTCCCGCATCCGCCTGTTGGCGCTGGGTCCGACCCAACCCCAGTTGTTTCGGGTGGCACACCACCTCCGCAATCTCCTGCACAACGACTCGGCCGCGGCGACAAACTTCGCGTCCTTGGCCCATGAATCCGTAGCCCCGTGGTTCTGCGATTCGTAGAACAAACGGCCACTCCGGAGCACGCCTTGCTCCTCCCGAAACCGGCACCATTCGATCGCGGGGTTGTTGCGTGAGTCAAGCAGCCAATACCCCTGGGCGGGGATGAGCTTCAGCCGTAGCTGTTCGACGTGTTCGTCCAGAACCAAGAAACTCATGAATGACACCGCTTCGACCTCAACCACCGCAGGGACATGGGTCGACGACCGATCGGCAACCAAGACGAAACCTAAGTCCGATGCGACATCTCGCATGAACTCCGAGGCGTCGCCGGTATCGAGGTACAACTGCGTCTGCCGACCCAACATGTCCGACATTCTGGCCGATCCACCCTGGAGAGTGCAGGTGGTCCGAGTCTTCACCCAGACTGCCCCGGCATGCCTTGTTGCACTTCGGGAGGCGGATCTGGATGACGTTCAGCGCGAACAAGCCACGCCCGAATCTCGGCACGATCGACCACGCCAGGTACGGCAGAACCGGTTGCTTCGCATCACCCCGTCCCGGGACAGGCTCCCGCGTGGCATTGTTGGCTGCGTGGGCGCCGATTTCGGATCGTTGTTGCCAGGCTCAGGCTGGACTTCTCTCCTCCTCATGTTCATCGTCTCGGTCCTCCCGATCGCGGCGGCCGTCTCCGCCGCCATCATCGGAGTCGTCCGCTACCGCAGGCACCGCACCAGCCGATCTCCGGCCGAGTTGCCCGCGGCCGCTCCGATCTCGATCGAGTCCAGGCTCGCCGAGATCGACCACCTTCTCGTCTCTGGCCGCATCGACGAAGACGAACACGCGGCGATGCGGTCCCGCATCCTCGACCTCCGGTAGCTCGACCGGTCGCCGAGAGCGACGCACTGAAAGAGCGGCGGAATCCCGCGCCACCTGCGGCAGATTCGGACGTCTCAGGCGCGCAGTACTGCGTCCACGATCAGCACCGACGGCGCGATCTGGATGCGGCTACGTCCAGCAACTCCGGCGACGCCGTACTCGACAACGACTTCCTTGGCGGGTCCATGGCTCATCACTGTCAGACGGGTCGCCAGCTCCCGGAAGAGGTCGCACACGACAACGGCGCTTCGGTGGTGGCGCACCCGAACGCTGCCATCTGTCACGTCCCAGGTGATTTGGACCTCTTCAGCATCACCCACCGGGATCTTCAGTTCACGAACGAAGTCGTCACCTGTCGCACGGTCGGACTGTGGCAAGACTCCGAACGCCGCCAACCACGATTCGTCATCTGCAACCTCGAGAACGGGCACCCCCGGACCATACTCTCGACGCAGCACAGTCCGGCAGATCCAACCGCCGGCGGCTTAGCAGCGCTATGCATGTCCGCGGCAGATCCGGATGGGCTGAACGCGGCACGCTCACTGGTTGTGCTCGCGTACTGACGGGAGCGCTGAGCCTTGAGAGCAGGCAGGGCACAGCATTGGCTTGCGCCCTCTCGTTCGCACTCTCTCGAATGACGATCCGCACCGTCCGCAAAGCAAGCTCTCCAGGGCTGCTGCCGTCGGCACCGACGCAACCCCTGCGACGGATCCTGTACTCCGCGCCACGTTGGCTCTACTACCACCTTGCTTGGACGTGCCTGCAGCTTCGGCCTGGCGGTCGAGCTGAGCGGTCAGGCGCTCAACTCTGTGCTGAAGGTCGTCGACCCACTCTTGACGTGCAGCCTCGGTTCCGTACATGGCTAAGCCTCGCTTCGCCCATTCCAAAGCGTTGCTGAGGTTCTTGGCCCGGGCCTGCCGGATGGACGCCTGTCGGTAAGTGTCGAGCTCAGGCAGCCTTCCGAACTTCGCTATCAGGTTGGCTCGGAGCCCTCGCCTGAGTTCGGCGTGGTGGAGTTCAGCGATCTCGTCGTACTGGGTGAGCGCACCGGCGATGTCATCGCGATGGCGGTAAAGGCGGTACTCCAACTCCATCATCATGAAGTGACGGCTGATCGGCGCGTGCTCAGCGGGAAGGAGGCCACGCAATTGGTTAACTCGCTTGATCGGATCTTGGTCGAGGGTATCCCACCAGCTGAGGTCGTACGAGTCATCCTCGCGGTCCGTCGCAGTGGCTAATGAGAGACCGGTTCGCATCTGCGGGAGACCGGGGCGACGGTCCAGACCGAAATGCTCCGGGTTGTAGTTCAAGTGCACTCCAAGCATCCCAGTCCCGCCGTCGTGGCGAAGCGACATGCCCCTAATGAGCCCGTTTAGCGCAACTGCCCTTTTGGGGTGCGCGGCGATCAGGGCGGCCAGACCTGGATAGAGAGCGCGTGCGTCCTCGCGGCCGATGTAGCCCACTTGTAGGCCCTTGACCCAGACTCCGATCGCATTCGAATCGACCGGATTGTCTGGCTCGGGAATCAGGACTGCTTGAACCTGCTTCTGGGTCACACCGCGACGTGGACCACCCACGAGTTGAAGCAACGCTTCTTGGCGGAGGGATTCACCGACCACCTCGAGGTACTGATCTCCCTC
>JAGQUI010000360.1 GCA_020438595.1 Propionibacteriaceae bacterium
TCACCGTTCATGCAGATGATCGTCAAGGGCGCGATCATCGTGATCGCAATCATCATCGACGAGCGCAAGAACCGCTGAACCATGCTGGCGACGGTGCTCCTCGATTCCCGGGGGGCGCCGTCGTCGTGAGAGGACCCTGCAATGAGGCAGATCGGTGTGGGCGTGATCGCCCTGGGCTGGATGGGGCGGCTGCACAGCCGCGGCTTCCGCCAGGTGGCCGAACGATACCCGGAGCTGGGTGTCGGGGCGCGACTGGTCGCTGCGGCCGATCCGGTCGCGGCGAACCGGGAGGCGGCGCTCGCGCTCGGCTTCGAGCGTGCGGTCGAGGACTACCGCGACGTGCTGGCGGACCCGGCGATCGAGGCGGTCTCGATCTGTGCGCCCAACTTCCTGCACCACGAGATCGCGATGGCGGCGATCGCCGCCGGAATGCACTTCTGGATCGAGAAGCCGATGGGTGTGAACGCCGCCCAGAGCCGCGAGATCGCAGAGGCCGCCGCGGCGGCGGGGCTGGTCACGGCGGCCGGCTTCAACTACCGGCACCAGCCTGCGGTCGAGCATGCGCGGGACCTCGTCCGGGCCGGACGGCTCGGCCGGATCACCAACGCCCGCGTCTGGCTGATCGCCGACTACGCGTCCTCACCGGAGGGCGCCTTCACCTGGCGCTACACGCGGGCGCAGGCGGGAGCAGGAGTTGTCGGTGACCTGCTCAGCCACGGCATCGACCTGGCGCAGTACGTGCTCGGCAGCCGCATCACCGAGGTGGCCGCGATGACCGACACCTTCATCACCACCCGTCCGGTGCCGCTGGGGGTGGGCGTCGGGCACGCCGCGGTCGAGGTCAGCGACGAGCGCAGGGCGGTGGAGAACGAGGACTACGTGGCCGCGCTCGCCCGTACCGCCGGCGGGGTGCTGGTCACGCTTGAGTCGTCCAGGGTCGCGATCGGCCCGCGTGCCGAGTACGTGATCGAGGTTTACGGCACCGGTGGTTCGGTGCGGTGGAGCTTCGAGCACCCCGAGCACCTGCAGGTGCTCCTCCTCGACGAGAGTGGGCACCGCGGCTACACCAGTGTGATGACTGAGCCCGGCCACGGCGACTACGGACGCTTCCAGCCGGGCCCGGGCCAGCACCTCTCGTTCGACGACGGGAAGGTCGTCGAGGCGCGGCAGTTCCTGGAGTCGGTCCTAACCGGACGCCAGGTCGCGCCGTCCGCCGGCGACGCCTGGGCAGCGGCCGAGGCCGACCAGGCCGTGGTCGCCTCCGCGGCGGATCGCACCTGGCACCCCATCCCGGAGGTCACGGGGACCACGTTCGAGTTCCTGGGCGAGGAGCAGCGATGACCCTGCGGATCGGGCTGGTCGGCTACGGCGGCGGTGGGCGGTGGTTCCATGCGCCGTACATCGATGCGGCGGAGGGCGTGGAACTGGTGGGGGTGGTGACGCGCTCGCCCGAGCGGATCGCGGAGTTGCACGCGGAGCGTCCGGGGATGCCGGTGTATGCCGGCCTGGCGGAGTTGCTGGCTGCCGGGGTGGACGCGGTGACGATCACGACGCCCCCGCAGACCCGCTACGACCTGGTGCGGGAGGCGATCGCGGCGGGTGTGCATGTGGTCGCGGACAAGCCGTTCGCGCCGAGCGCGGCGGTGGCTGCGGAGCTCGGTGCGTTGGCGGACGAGGCCGGGGTGCGCCTGTCGGTGTACCACCAGCGACGCCGGGATGCCGACATCCAGACCCTGAAGGGGGTGCTCGACGGCGGCGAGTTGGGGGAGATCTTGC
This sequence comes from Propionibacteriaceae bacterium, assembly GCA_020438595.1. The sequence continues at coordinate 1,777 of JAGQUI010000360.1, forward strand.
GGTTCACCTCGGTCTTCGACCTGGACGAGCCCGGCACGCTCGAGGCGGGACCGCACGGCGGCCTGCTCCGTGACCTGGGCAGCCACGTGGTCGACCAGGCGATCTGGCTGTTCGGGGCGGTCCAGCGCGTGAGCGCGCACCTGGAGTGGGCGGACCTGCCCGAGGGACGCACCGACGCCGGGTTCGCGCTGCGGCTCGACCATGTGAACGGTACGGCGAGCTTCCTGAGCGCCTCCAAGCTGAACCGGGTGAACCGCCGCGTGTTGGACCTCTACGGCGCCGGCGGTGCCTACCTGGCCACCGGCAGCGATGTGCAGACCGGCGCGATCAAGGCGGGCCGGCGGCCCAAGGACGACCCTGCCGGCTGGGGCTTCGAGCCCGAGCAGCACTGGGGCCGGCTGTTCACCGCGGCGGGGGAGCGCGTGGTGCCGTCCGTGCAGGGCAACCACGCCGGCTACTACACGGCCTTCGCTCGGGCCATTGCCGATGGCACCCCGGTGCCCGTCCCGGTCTCGGACGCGATCCAGGTGCTGGCCGTGCTGGACGCGGCGCGCACGAGCGCGAGCGAGCACCGCACGGTCGACCTGGACGCATGATTGCTCCGGCCCGGGGCTGTCGAAATGCTTGCGGAGTCTGTTAGAGCGCGCTAATGTAGGAGCATTAGCACGCGCTAATGCGGGCCTTTCGACGACGAAGAGGGTGGGGACTGCCCGGTCGCTGCACGCGTGCCTCTCCAGCCACAACACGGAAGGGAACCAGCGATGACGGTGCGAATCGGAGTCATCGGCGCCGGGGGCATGGGCCGGGCGCACATCCAGCGGATCGAGGAGGAACTGGCAGGTGGCAGGATCGTCGCCATTGCGGACGTGAATCTCGCGGGCGCACAGGCGGTCGCCGGGCCGCTGGGTGCGAAGGCGTACGCGAGCGGCGCGGAACTGATCGCGGATCCGGACGTGGACGCGGTGCTGATCGCGACGTTCGGCAGTGTGCACGCCCCGGACGTGCTCGCCGCGGTGAAGGCGGGCAAGTACGTGCTGTGCGAGAAGCCGCTGACGACGCTCGCCGAGGACGCTGTGCAGATCCTCGAGGCCGAGCAGGCGGCCGGGAAGAAGCTCGTCACGGTCGGCTTCATGCGGCGCTTCGACGCCGGCTACCAGGAGATGCGGGAGGCCCTGGTCTCGGGTGAGCACGGGTACGCGACGCTGGTGCACTGCCGGCACCGCAACCCGTCGGTCCCGGAGAACTACACCACCCGGAACATGATCGACGACACCGCGATCCACGAGATCGACACCTGCCGTTACCTGCTCGGCGAGGAGATCGTCCGGGTGCGCATCGACACGCCGCGCTCGACGAGCCACCGGTTCGAGCACCTGGCCGACCCGCTGGTGATGGTCGCCTACACCGAATCCGGCGTGCGCATCGACGACGAGGTGAACGTGAACATCGGCTTCGGCTATTCGATCGAGTGCGAGCTGGTGATGGAGACCGGCACGATCCGGCTCGGCGACCAGGAGCAGACCCACATCCGCGACCTGGCCGGCAACCGGAACCCGATCTGCCGCAGTCACATCGACCGCTTCCACGC
>JAGQUI010000361.1 GCA_020438595.1 Propionibacteriaceae bacterium
TGTGGCGGGTGATCGAGGAGTGGGTGGTGCCGACCTCGGAGGAGCTGGGGCTCTCCCAGGTCTGCTGGTCGCCGGTCGCCCAGGGCGTGCTGACCGGCAAGTACCTGCCGGGCGAGCAGCCGCCGAAGAACTCCCGCGCGACCGACTCCAAGGGCGGCGCGACGATGATCCAGCGGCTGATGGGCGACGAGGTGCTCGGGGCCGTCCAGCGGCTGCGTCCGATCGCCGACGAGCTCGAGCTCAGCATGGCCCAGCTCGCCGTGGCCTGGGTGCTGCAGAACCCGAACGTGGCCTGCGCCATCATCGGCGCCTCGCGCCCGCGCCAGGTGAAGGAGAACGTGGCGGCGTCCGGCGTCGTGCTCACTCCCGAGGTGATGTCGCGGATCGACGACGTGCTCGGCGACGTCGTCGTGCGCAACCCCATGTTGACCGCGGAGAACACGCCCAAGGAGCGGCCCTGCTGAGCACCTTCGCCGCCGCGGCGGCGGCGCACCCCGAGCTGGAGTTGCACGCCGTGGTCGTGCTCTCCGGCGGCGTGCGCGTGTTCGAGGCCTACGCCGAGCCCTACCGTCGCGGCGACCGGCCGCTGGTGTATTCGGCCAGCAAGACCTTCACCGCGACCGCCGTGGGGCTGGCCATCGGTGAGGGTCGGTTCGGGCTGGACGACCGCATCGTCGACCTGCTCGAACCCGCGGTCCCTGAGGAGGCCGCCACCGAGCTCGCTTCCCGCTCGGTCCCTGAGGGGGTTGGCGCTGAACTCGTCTCCCCCACGGTCCCTGAGGGGGTTGGCGCTGAGCTCGTCTCCCCCGCGGTCCCTGAGGAGGCCGGCACCGAGCTCGTCTCCCCCACGGTCCCTGAGGAGGCTGACGCTGAGCCTGCGAAGCGGCAGCCGTCACGAAGGGCCGTCGACGACCGGGTCGCGGAGATCACCGTCCACCACTTGCTCTCGATGTCGACCGGGCACACCGGCGACACGATCGAGGCGATGATGGAGCGCCCGCCGGAGCAGTGGGTGGAGGCGTTCCTGGCCATCCGTCCGCAGCAGCCGGTGGGCTCGTGCCACGTGTACAACAACGGTGCGTCGTTCCTGCTCGGCGAGCTGGTGCGCCGGCACACCGGCGAGGACCTGCTCGACTACCTGCGTCCGCGGGTGTTCGAGCCGCTGGGGATCGACGCGACCTGGGACACCGACGCGGCCGGGCGCTGCCTGGGCTGGTCCGGCCTGCACGTCGACGCGCGCGGGCTGGCCGCGATGGGCGAACTGCTGCGCTGCGACGGGGTGTGGCAGGGACGCCGCCTGCTGCCCGAGGGATGGGTCGCCCGGGCGACGTCGAAGCAGATTCCGACCGCCGAGCCCGACCCGGAGTGGAACCTCGGCTACGGCTACCAGGTCTGGATGAACCGCGAGGGCTACCGGCTGGACGGCGCCTACGGCCAGTTCGCCTTCGTCCTGCCCGGGCGAGACCTCGTGGTGGCGGTCCAGTCCGCCCAGTCGTGCACCCAGGTGCTGGTCGACCTGCTCTGGGAGCACCTGCCGGCCCCCGCGGGGCCGGCGGCGGCGAACGGGCCGCCGGCGTCACGAAGGGCGGTCCCCGAGGGCCTCGCGCGCGTCCCGGTCCCGTCCGACTCCGGCCTCGGCGCCGCCTGGACGCACACCGGCCCCGTCCCGCTGGACGCGAGCATGGTCGGCGACGGCGAGGAGGTCGGTCGGCCGGCGGACCTGGCCGAGGTCAGGGCGTCGCGCTCGGGCGGGGAGCTGTGGCTGGACCTCGTCGTCGAGGGGCACTGGAACCAGCTGGGCACGGCCGTGGGGGAGTGGCGGCGCCAGTCGCTGCACCTGGGTGACGCCGAGGTCCCGGTTGCGCTGGCGGCCGGGGCTGACGATGCGGGCGACCTGCACGTCCGGATGGTGTTCACCGACACGCCGCACACGCTCCGGCTCCGGCTGGGTGCCGATGGTCGCGCTGCGCAGGCCTGGAAGGTGAACCCGCTGCAGGGGCCGTGGCTGGCGTCCATGCGGGCGCACTGAGGTCTGGCCGTGAACCTGCTGCGGGTGCTCCTGGTGCTCATCGCCGCCGCCGTGGTGGCGGTGGTGGTGCTGCGCTTCGTGCTGCCGACCCTGCGCCGCGCCCGGACCTCGCCCACGATCGTGCCGGGCACGGTGGTCGAGTACGAGGCGCCGCTGCCCGGCACCCTGCCGCTCACCCGGGGACACGGCTACGACACCGCTGACGTGGACGGGCTGCTCGAACGGGTGTATGCGCTGTCGAGCACCGCGTCCGGACGCGCGGAGGCGCTCGGCCTGGTCCGGTCCGCACGGTTCCACCTCGAGCGGTCCGGCGGCTACGAACCGACCTACGTCGACAGGCACATGGACGCCCTCGCCGCGGCGCTCTCCGGCGGTGGCGAACTGCCGCCGAAGCCCGGCTACCGCTGATTCCGGATCGGCCGGTCGAGCCTGTCGAGACCCGTCCCGGGCTCCCGCGGTGGGCACTGCTGACACTGCCGCACGGTGGTCGCTCCGCCTACGTTGGCGGCATGGATGCTCCGTTGCTCGAACCACTGCCCGATGCCGACTTCCAGCGCGTGCTGTGCGTGGTGGCCCATCCCGACGATGTCGAGTACGGCACGTCCGCGGCGGTCGCGGCCTGGACATCCCGTGGCGTCGAGGTGGCCTACCTGCTGCTCACGGCAGGCGAGGCGGGGATGCAGCGGCCCCCGGAGGAGACCCGGGCCGTACGGGCGGGGGAGCAGCGCGCGGCGTGCGACGCGGTCGGCGTGAGTGACCTGACCGTGCTCGACCACCCGGACGGGATGCTGGTCTACTCCCTCGACCTGCGCAGGGACATCGCGCGGAGGATCCGGCAGTTCCGTCCAGATGTCGTGCTGACCACCTCCTGGGAGGTGGAGGCGCCGTGGGGGCTGAACCAGGCCGACCACCGCGCCGCGGGGCTGGCCTGCCTGGACGCCGTCCGCGACGCCGACAACACGTGGGTGTTTCCCGAACTCGCCGCGGACGAGCGGCTGGACAAGTGGGGCGCGACCTGGTTCCTGGTCGGCGGCGACGCCCGTCCCACCCACGGCGTGGACGTGTCCGGCGACCCGTTCGAGCGCGGGATCGCGTCCCTGGAGGCCCACGCCGCCTACCTCGGCGACCTGCCTGACCACCCGACACCGCGTGACCTGATCACCGGCTTCACCACCGCTGGCGGCCAGGCGCTCGGCGTCCCCCACGCCGTGCTGTTCCGCGCCCACAAGCTGCGCTGACACGCCCCCCTCGGCTGGTCGGGCTTGTCCGGACCTATGGACCGAGTGGGGACGGTTCCTGACTCGGTCCACATCGCCCCGTCCCACACCCG
>JAGQUI010000362.1 GCA_020438595.1 Propionibacteriaceae bacterium
AACGCCCGCGGCCACTTCCCCAACGAGGCCGCCGCCATGAAGTGCCTGTACCTGACCACCCGCTCCCTTGACCCCACCGGCCACGGCCGGGCACGCTGGGTCGTCAGGTGGAAGCCCGCCCTGAACGCCTTCGCGATCACCTTCGCAGGCAGGTTCGAAAGGACCACTCACTAGAAACCGCCGGGCCTCACACACCGTTTGTCTGACAGACCCACGACGCGCAGCGCTGCCGATGTGCGCGTCTTGTTTGGGCAGGCCACGGGGCTCGGCTGTTGGGTCCCGGTCTAGCCTCGGGTGTGTGGGGACGGAACCGGGTGTTGTTGTCGGAGGCGTCTTCGCTGACCGCTCGGGAGTTCGCGACTGTGCTGGGACGATCGGGCGTCGAGGTTGAGGCGGTGAGTTCGGCCGGGTTGCCGATTGTGCGGTTCAGCCGGTGGTGTCGGCGGGTCCATCGCGCGCCGGCACCGTCTGTTGACCCGGTGGGTTACCTGCAGCGGGTGGACGCGCTGATGGCCACGGGTGACTTCGACGCGCTCCTCCCGACCCACGAGCAGGCCTGGCTGTTCGCCGCAGGGCGAGGCCTGCTGCCCCATGCTGGCGTCGCGGTGGCCGCCATCGACGCTTTCGACCAGGTGCAGTCAAAGACCGCGTTCGCAGCCCTGCTGGACAGGCTCGGTCTGCCCCAGCCCGCCTGGCGGCTGGTGGAGAGCGTCGAGGATCTGGAAGCTGTCGGGTTCCCGGTCTGGGTGAAGGCGGCCTTCTCGACCGCGGGACGTGGCGTGGCCCTCGCTGCCGGCCCCGAGCAGGCGCGCGCGTTGTGGCGCCGGTTCACAGCGGCGGATCCTGCTATGCCGGTGATGGTGCAGGCCTGCGCAGAGGGCCGGTACGCACAGGCCCAGGCCTTGTTCGATCACGGACGCCTTCTTGCCAGCGCAGTCAGCGAGCAGCTCGCCACCGGCGCCGGGGGCAGCGCGGCAGCCCGGCTGAGCGTCGACCACCCGGCCGCGGTCCAGGCCATCCAGACCCTCGGTTCCCACCTCGGCTGGCACGGCGGCATCACCTTGGACTACCTGCATGTCGACGGACGCCCGTCGTTCATCGAGTGCAACCCCCGCACGATCGAGCCCGGCAACGCCGCAGCGGCCGGAGTCAACCTGCCGGCGCTCACCATCGCTTTGACCCGAGGCGACGACCTTCCTGCGGTTCCTCTGCTCACCCGTGCGGGAGTTCGCACCCGCTCCACCATGGCGATCGCGTTCGGCGCCGCAGAACAACGCCACACCCGCCGCGCGATCCTGGCCGGCCTCACCACCTCCCTTCGTCGTCGTCCTCCGCTCCAGGGCAGCACCGAGGTCCTCACACCGGTCCTCGCCGACCCGCCGTCGCTGATCCCGTTCACCGTCGCGGTCGGCACGGTCCTGGCCAAACCGGCACAGGTGACCTCCCTGGCCAGCGGCACCGTCGAGACGTACGCCGTGACACCGGCTGCTATCCAGCGCGTCCGAAACACCCGCTGACACGCCGACCTGAACCAGCCGACTGCGGCAGAGTCGGATGTTGGCGGGTTGAGTTGCAGGCTCGGCGTCGGCGTCATCGTCGACGCCGGGGTTCCGATCCAGCGCTCCACGAGCCGCCCGGAGATGTCGCTGATCGGTCACAACGAGAACTCACGCTTCGACGACAACCCTGAGGCACGACGTCAGGCATGAAGATGAAGAACGTGCTCGGCTCTCCCACGCCGGGGAGCACTCTCCTTCGCGGGATGGGGTGGGTCTCACAGCAGTAGCCACACTCTTGCCCGCCGCTCCGTGGGCGATCCTCACATCCCGGCAGGGCCACTGCGACGCATCTACTCGCGGCACTTCCGAGGGCGTTCGCGCCGAGCACGTGCCGGACGGTCAGCTACCCGTCGAGCCAGAGTGGCTAATCACGCTTGTTGCTGATCCTCTCTGCTGCTCGGGCATCTGGCCAAGGTACTCTGAGCCCCGCCTAATGCCTCGACTGCCATGCCTGAAGCAGCAGAGTTCCCACGATGCCGAGAAGGGCGCCGGCCAGCACCTGGATCCAGGACTCGACCCGCTGCTTGACCCGCTGAGCCTTCTCTCCCCGCGTCACGACTCGTGCAACTGACTCAGCTTGGCCCTCGTTCAAGGAGATGAGGTTCTCGTACAGGTCGTTCTGCGTTTTGAGCTCCTCAAGTGCTTTGCGCCTCGCCTCTAGCTGATCTTCAACGGTGGACGCGATTTCTGTCATTCGGTCTGACATTTGCTGCAGCTCACGGATATGGGCGGTGGGGTCTGTGGTGCGGAGCTTCTCTCCGACAAGCATGTTGCCTGCGGCCCATGACATCACGGCGACGATTAGGCTTCCGAAGATGATTGCCGACATGAGCATCGAGAACCACTCGACTGGTTCGGCGACGTAGTTGTTGATGATGATTCCGCCGACAATAAAGGCTACGAACGCGATGCTGGCGGCGCCCAACGATCCTCGTCGGAGCGCCCTGACCCTAGTGATCCAAACGTTGAGGTTGACCCGCTCCGGATCATTCTGGCCCGTACCCGATTGCGGTAACCCGACAGTTAGGTGTCGTACCTCAGCGGCAGCCGGTACGGGGACGTTCGTGTCCGGGTCCGGCGTCTGACCGGCGTCGTCGACCGATGCGCCCACTCGCCTCCAGCTCGGCTTGGTGGACCGCTGCCGCTGCCTGTCATCCGCCACGGCCTAATGCTGCCGCATTCCCGACGGGTTGCGACAGGTCGCCCACCTACAGCCCGCAGCTACCGAACCATCAGCTCGTGCCCCCCAATGGACGAGGGAGGCCGACCAGAGCTCGTGTGCATCGGCTGACAGCTACCCTCACGCACGGCGGCAAAGTAGCGCGTCTGTGAGTCAGACCTCTTCGGCTGCCGGTGTCCGTCTCCGCCTTGCGACGGCGCGGGTGAGGAAGTAGCAGCCAATGCTCACAGCGAGCATCGCGCCCGCGACGATCATGGTCCGGTACTCCTGTTCGGGAAGGGGCACGAAGTAGGCGAGCGGATGCAGGGACCCACCTGCGAACAGGATGGGAAGGATCATCGCCTGCTGCCACGGTCCGACGGAGTCGCCCTCGGCTGCCAGCATGAGCATCGCCGCGACCGGTGTGGCCAGAATGAGGAGCCACACCACTGCCGCGAACCACACGAAGCCATTGATCGAGCGACGCCCAGCCCAGATGGCCAGCGCCACCCATCCGACCACGGTTACCAGCGCCGCGACCAGGGCGATCGCTGGAGGTGACTGGTCATAGGCGAACTCGACGGCGCCAAAGCCCACACTGGCCGCCTGCCACACCAGCAGGCCCACGGGCAAAGGCCCTG
>JAGQUI010000363.1 GCA_020438595.1 Propionibacteriaceae bacterium
CGAGCTGGGGGTGCCGCGCCGCGATCGGCGCCATCGTCTCCTGCGCCCGCTGCAGCGGCGAGCTGACCAGGTACACCAGCGGGGCGTCCGCGAAGTACTCGCCGAGGCGCTCGGCCATCTGCTTGCCGAGCACGGAGAGCCCGTAGCCGGGGGTCCGTCCGTACAGCACTCCTTCGGGGTTGTGCACCTGGCCGTGCCGCACCACATGGACGACGTTCATCGGTCTCCTCGCTCGGTCGTCCCCCAACAATACGCAGCGCGCCCGTCCCCTCTCACCCTCGACGGCCCCTCTCTTGAGCAGCCCGGCACAAACGCTCCCGAAATTCGTTGTTGCTCCCGAAATTTCGGGAGCGTTTGCGAATTTCGGGAGCGTCTGTGCGGGGACGGGGCGGATCAGCGGCGGACGAAGGGCATCTGGAGCTCGGTGACCCAGGCGTCCTCGTCGCCGGGCGGGGTCTCCAGGTACACCTCGCGGCTCAGCCCGGAGGGTTCGGCGCCGTTCTCGTCCAGCCAGGCGCCGAACGCCTGCCAGGACTCCCCGATCCTCGCCATCGAGCCGAGGTGCACCTGGGTGACCGCCTCGGCGACGGCGGGCAGGTCGACCACGTCCACGCCGGGCAGCGCGTCGCCGCTCCACGTGTAGCCCGCGTGGCACTCCAGCCCGTCCTCGTCCATCCGGTAGTAGCTGATGCCCGGTCCGGGCTGCCCGCCGGCGGCCGCGATCGCGCCGTACACCTGTCCGAACAGCGGCCCGACCCGGGGACCGATCTCCTCCGGCGCCGCCACCCGGAACGACTTCTCCGCCACCCGCAGCGCGGGCAGCGCCTTCACCACGAACTCTCGTCCGGTCATGCCTTCTCCTTCGATCAGGCGGAGCCTCGCCTCCACGGCGCGGAGCTGGTCGGACGTGGCCTGCAACTGCTCGGCGAGTTCGGCGCGCCGCAGCGTCAGCATGCCCTCGAGTTGCTCGACGCCCAGGTTCTCGTCGAGCAGCTTCCCGATCGCGTCCAGGCCGAACCCGAGGCCGCGCAGGGCGACGATCCGGTTCAGCCGGGCCAACTGGTCGGCGGTGTAGCTGCGGTAGCTGGTCCAGGGGTCCACGTGCGCGGGCACGAGCAACCCCAACTCGTCGTAGTTGCGGAGCATCCGTACCGACACCCCGCCGAGGCGGGCGAAGTCTCCGATCTTCACCATGACTCCTTTGTCATGCCTGACCCGGTGTGAGGGTCAAGGGGTTCCGGCCAGGACGCGGCGCAGCGCGTCGGCGTCCACGTGCCAGATGGCGTGCCGGACGCCGTCGACGAAGGTGACCGGGACGTGGTCGGAGAACTCGGCGCGCAGGACGTCGTCGGCGTCCACGTCGCGGGTGGTCCAGGTGTCGCCGGTCCCGGCGCAGACAGCACTCACGACGGCGACCGCCTCGTCACAGAGGTGGCAGCCGTCGCGGACCAACAGCACGACCCGGGCTTCGATCATCGTTCGGCCTCGGGCGGATGGTGGCTTACTTGCCGGCGCGGCGACGCTGGATGCGCGTGCGCTTCAGCAGCTTGCGGTGCTTCTTCTTCGCCATCCGCTTGCGGCGCTTCTTGATGACCGAACCCACGAATCAGACCTCTCGATGACCGTCCCACCGGACGGCAGGTACGAAGTTCGGGCTGTTTCCAGCCCTGCCAGGACGCGGCCGGACATTCCAGCCAAGCACAGGATCTTACCGGCCCGGGGGCACGGGTGAAAATCGGGCCGGCTCAGCCCGCGTGGTAGAAGGACTCGCGCAGGTAGGCGTCCACGGCGTGCTCGGGAACCCGGAAGTTGCGGCCGAACCGGACGGCCTCCAGGTCGCCCGCGTGGATCAACCGGTACACCGACATCCGCGACACCCGCAGTGCTGCGGCAACCTCGGCCACCTTCAGAAACCGAACCGTTCCCAACGGTGTCACCGGGTCGCTCATCGTCCTACCTGTCCCCCTCCACGGGGCTGTCCCAGTGACAGCCGCTCCTCGTCACCTTAGTGGCCCGAGGATCCTCGTGGGACATTTGGGACCGAACTTGTCAATCATCCACGCCGGGTGCCGCCTGATCCGGATCAACGTCGGGCGCCGATCCGTTGACCCAGGGCAATTCGAGCCGCACCTCGCCCGGTCCGGACGCCTCGACGCGCCGCCCGCTCGCGACGTCCTCGAGCACCCAGCCGGACGGGGCGTCGGCGCTGCTCGCGACCAGTGCGCCCCCCTCCCGACGCACCGTGAACGTGGCGCCGGCGCCCGTGCCACCGGGCACGCGCACGACCACGTCCGCGCCGTCGGCCAGGTCGAACGCCCGCAACGTCACGTCCTCGGCCCACGCGTACTCCGGGGTGGCGTCCACCGCGCCGACGGGCAGCACCGTCCCCGGGCGCACGTACACCCCAGCACGGCAGCGCGATCGCGATGGATCCGGATGGGAGCGCTCTCACACGAAAGGAAGCCGATGACCCCTGTCGACCTGCTCGGCTGGGTCGCGACCGTCGTGGGCACGGTGCTGGCACTGCCCCAACTGGTGCGGCTCGCCCGCACCCGCAACATCGAGGGGCTCTCCCTCGTCGGCTGGCAGACGGCGCTCGTCCTGAACATCGCCTGGACGGCGCACGGCATCAGCATCGGCCAACTGCCGCAGATCCTGAGCAGTTCGCTCGCGCTGTTCACGACAGTGCCGATCCTCGTCATGATGGCGCACGAACTGCACCGCAGCGTCGTGGCGACGATGCTGCCGGGGATCGCCGTCGCCGCGGCCATGATCGGCGTCGACGTGTTCCTCGGCTCGGCGGCCTACGGCATCGTCGCCATCTTCCCCGGCATCGCCATCACGGCCGCCCAGTCGGTCGAACTGGTCCGCTCCGAGCACGTCCGCGGGGTGTCGCCCCTCTCGCTCGCGCTCGGCTTCACGAACCTCAGCCTGTGGGGCGCGTGGGCCTACCTGGTGCACGACTCCGGGACGATGATCGCGGTCTCCACCACTTGGTTCGTGGGCCTGTTCAACATCTGCTGGTACACGATGCGCCGCTTCGGCCTGCGGCCGTTCTTCCTCCGCGCGCCGGCGGCGCAGCCCGTCCCGGTGCCGGTGCTGAACACCGACTGACGACCCGCAACCCGAGGGCTTGACCTGGAGTGCACTCACGGTGTCAGGCTGGACGCGAGACCAATCGATCGGAGATGACCCACACATGGAATACCGACCTCTGGGTGCCAGCGGCCTGGTCGTGTCCCGGCTCTGCCTGGGCACCATGACCTTCGGCAACGAGACCGACCGCGCGGGCGCGTTCGCCCAGCTGGACGCGTTCATCGAGGCGGGCGGCACGTTCATCGACACCGCCGACGTGTAC
>JAGQUI010000364.1 GCA_020438595.1 Propionibacteriaceae bacterium
GCGCCGTCGACGCGTCGTGCGCCCGCGCCGCCGCCCGCAGACGGGCGACGACGCGGGCGGCGCGGCGGGCGACGGCCAACTAGGCTCGCCGGACGGGCGCGGTCAGCCGCGCCACCACGGCGTCGGCGAACGCCGACGTCGACGCGGCGGACGGGTCGTCGCGATACAGCTTCAGGTCATACGTGACGGTCTCGGCGTCGCCGATGACCTCGGCGATGGCCGCCTCCATGCGATGGGCCGCGTCGGCCTCGCCCAGGTGGCGCAGCATCATCACGCCCGACAGCATGGTGGCGACGGGGTTGGCCTTGTTCAGCCCGCCCATCACGGGCGCGCTGCCGTGGCCCGGCTCGAAGAGCACGGCCTGAGTGCCGTAGTTGCCGCCGGGCATCATGCCGGGGCCGCCGATGAGGCCTGCGCACTGGTCGCTGATGATGTCGCCGTACTGCATGCCCATCACCAGCACGTCGTAGCGCTCGGGGTGCTGCACCAGGTGCATCGCCAGCGCGTCGACGGCCACCTCGGTGAACGCGATGTCCGGGTTCTGGGCCGCGACCTCGCGGGCCACCGAGAGGAACAGCCCGTCCGTGGCCTTCACGACGCCCGCCTTGTGCACCGCGGTGACGGTGCGGCGGGCGTGGGCGCGGGCGTAATCGAACGCGAACTGGACGATGCGGCGGCTGGCGGCCTCGGTGGTGGGCTTCACGGTGATGGCCGCGTCGTCGGCGAGGCGCGCGTGGGGCATCACCTCGCGGATGGCGTTGATGATGTGCGCGGCCTCGGGCGACCCCGCGGTGGCCTCGATGCCCGCGTAGAGGTCCTCGGTGACGTCGCGGATCACGGCGATGTCGACGCCGTCGAAGCGGCTGGGGACGCCGGGGAACACGCGGCACGGCCGCACGTTGGCGTACAGGCCGCTGGCGACGCGCAGCGCGATGTTGACGCTGCGAAAGCCCTTCACCTTGGGCGTCGACACGGGCCCCTTGAGAGCCACCCGGTTCGCGATGACCGACTCCGCCACCGAATCGGGCAGCGGCGTGCCGTGCGCGTCGAGGGCCGGCTGACCCACCAGCTGGACGTCCCAGTCGAACTCCACACCGGTGGCCTCCAGCACGCGGCGGGTGGCGTCGACCACCTCCGGGCCGATGCCGTCTCCGGGGATGAGGGTGACGCGGTGCGCGCTCACTTGCTCTCCCCCTGCGCCATCACGGTGGCGGGGTCCTCGGTGAGCATGCGGTCCATCGACGCCAGGTCCTTGCGCTCGCGCTCGGCGGCGTCCTCCATCACCTCGCGCGCGACCGACGCGGGCAGGATGACGGCGCCGGCGCCGTCGGCGTAGACGTAGTCGCCGGGGATCACGGTGACGCCCGAGAGCTCCACCGGCACGTTGGCGGCGACGGGCATCACCTGGTTGCCGCCCTGACGCACGGACTCGCCGCGGCAGTACGTGACGAACCCGTACGACGCGAGGTCGTCGAAGTCGCGCAGGCGGCCGTCGGCCAGCACACCGGCCAGCCCGTTGTGGCGCAGCCGCGACAGCTTGCGTCCGCCGCCCAGCGCGGCGTCGGGGTATCCGCCGTGCGACATCACCAGCACCGTCCCGGGCCCGCCGCACGCCTCGATGGAGCGGTAGAACAGCGCGGCGAAGTCGTTCTCGACCGGGTGCTGGATGTCCTTGCGGGTGGGGACGAACCGGATGGTGGCGGCCCGGCCGAACAGCACCGCCTTGGGCGTGGGGCTCACGAGGTCGTGGATGTGGCAGGGCTGCATGTGCCGGGCCAAAAGGGCGTCCACGAGGGACGAGCAGCTGACGTCGGACAGCAGGGGGCGGAGGTCGGTTTCGGTGGCCTCGCGGATGGCTGTCTCGGGCATGTGGTTCGGTCCTCTCAGACGGTACGGGGGGCGACGGGTGGTGCGCCGGGCGGGGCGGCGTCGGCGTCGGCGGGTGTGTCCTTGTGCTGCGGGGAGGCGTGCGGGCGTGACCGCCGTGTGAGGCGCGACGCGAGGTGGCCGGCGAAGAAGACGTTGAACGGGCTCGGGTCGAGCATCCCCGCGGGGTTCAGGCCGACGCGGGCGATTCGCCTCAGACGGGCCAGCACGACGCGCGGGCGACGGCGGGACACGGCGTCCAGCACGGCCTCGACCTCCTTGTCCAGGCGCATGTGCACGGCCCCGGGGCGCATGCGGCCGTCGAACGCCGTGCCGGGAAGGTCGAGCGCGGCCTGCACGGCCCGCCGGGGGAAGTCGAACCCGGCGTTGACGGACGCGCCCGTCGTGGCGCCCAGGCGCAGGTTGACGTCGTGGGCGTAGAACAGGCCGTCGCGCTCGATCACGCTGATGCCCGACGGGCCGTGGTAGTCCACGGCGTCCAGCAGCGCGCGCGCCGCGTCGACTGCCGCCTGCGGACCGCGGAACGGGCGCTTGACGGTGGCCAGGCCACATCCGCGCGGCCACTCGAGGTCGACGCGGTGCACGACGTGCTCGAACACGCCGGGACCGCGGACGCTCTGCACAACCCAGCGCTGGCCCTCGATCAGTTCCTGCAGCACGGCGCCGTGGCCGGAGGCCACGAGGCGCTCCACCAGCGCGTCGCGCTCGGCCTCCGTGCCGACCCTCTGCGGGGCGTCGATCTCGGAGCCCGACGTGCGGGGCTTGACCATGCACGGCACGGCAGGCCAACCGGTGCGGTCGGCGGCGAGGTCGTCGACCTCCACCGTGACCGGCGTCGGCAGGTCCAGCGCGGCGGTGGCGGCGGCGAGGCGTCCCTTGTTGGCCAGCGCGTCGTACTGGGTGGCCGTTGGGCCCACCACCCGGACGTCGCCCAGCGCCGACCGCCGGAACGCGAGCACCCGGGTGATGTCCTCGTCGACGGGCAGCACGATGTGGATGCCACGCTCGTCGCACGTCCGCGCCACCCACGCGACGAACGCGTCGGGGTCGGTGAGCACCGGGGGGTAGCGCAGGGGCCGCAGGTGCCCCCAACCCCGCCCGCCGCCGTGCCCCTCGGGGTGCGCGGCGACGACACGGAACCCCGCGTCACGCAGCGAGCGCACGATGCGGTGGCCGTTCGGCATCCCCGTCCAGAGAACCAGCACGCTCATGCGCATCGACACCCGACCCCCGTGTCAGAGAACTCCTGGCGACAGTGTGCGCCCGCCGCGCGGACCAGCGCACGACTCGCCCGGGGGGTTGCGAAACTGAACTTTCGTCGGTTCACGTTCTCGGCCTGACCGAGAACCGGCGGGTACCGATCAGACGGGGGGCCGCGCCGCGCGCGGTCAGCGTCCAGCGGTACGTGCCCCGGCCGCCGAGCCGGCGGGAGTCGAGGCGCACCCGGGTGGAGGCGGT
>JAGQUI010000365.1 GCA_020438595.1 Propionibacteriaceae bacterium
CATGGTCGACCTCGCCGCCGTGGAACTGAACTTCGACGGCATCACCTACGCCAAGGGCGCGTCCGTGCTGCGGCAGCTGGTCGCCTTCGTCGGCCAGGACGCCTTCCTCGCCGGCGTGCGCGCGTACTTCGAGAAGCATGCCTGGGGCAACACGCAGCTGTCCGACCTGCTCGCCGCGCTCACCGAGGCGTCCGGACGCGACCTGTCGCACTTCGCCGCCGAGTGGCTGCAGGCGGCCGGCGTGAACACCATCTGGGCCGAGTTCGACGTGGATGACGCCGGCAACTTCTCCCGGTTCGCGATCCGCCAGGTGGCGCCCGCCGCCTGGCCCACCCTGCGGCACCACCGGCTCGCCGTCGGCCTGTACTCCGAGCAGGACGGACGGCTCGTCCGCGTCCATCGTGCCGAGGTGGACATCGCCGGCGAGGTGACCGAACTGCCCGAACTGGTCGGCCAGCCGCGTCCCGCGCTGATCCTGCTCAACGACGACGACCTCACCTATGCGAAGATCCGGCTCGACCCGCTGTCGCTGGCCACCGTGGTGAACGGGTTCGGCAAGCTGGACGACGCACTCAGCCGCGCCCTGTGCTGGGGGGCCAGCTGGGACATGTGCCGCGACGCCGAGCTGCCGGCGTCCGACTTCGTCACGCTCGCGCTGTCCGGCGTCGGGGTGGAGACCGACCTCACCGCCGTCCAGGGGGTGCTGGCCCAGGCCCGCACCGCGATCGACTACTACGCGCCGCGCGAGACCCGGGTCGACCTCAACGAGCGCTTCGTGGCCGGGCTCGCCCGCCTGCTGAAGGAGGCCGAGCCCGGTTCGGACCACCAGCTCGCCTTCGCCCGGGCGCTGGCCAACGCGGCGCGCTCCGACGCCGTCGTCCAGCTGCTGCAGGCGTGGCTCGCGGGCCACGAGGCGCCGCAGGGCCTGGCGGTGGACACCGACCTGCGCTGGCTGATCCTGACCAACCTGGCCCGCCTCGGCGTTGCCGGGGACGCCGAGATCGACGCCGAACTGGCCCGGGACGCGACCGCGCGCGGCGCCGAGCAGGCCGCCGGCGCGCGGGCCGCCCAGCCCACCGCACAGGCCAAGGCCGCGGCGTGGCTGCTCACGACCGAGGCCGACGACGTGCCGAACGAGACCCACTTCCAGGTGTGCGTGCGGTTCTGGCAGTTCGAGCAGGAGGAGGTGCTGCGTCCGTACGTGCAGCGCTACCTCGACGTGGCGAAGGCCATCTCGGAGGGCGCCGACGGCTGGGCCGACCGCAGTTCGGCGATCAAGCAGCACGTGCTCGGCCGGCTCTTCCCGAGCCCGCTCGCCGACCGTCCGACGCTCCAGCTGCTCGACCTGTGGCTGCAGGGCACCCCGCTCAGCGACTCCGTGCTGCGCCAGGTGACCGAGCACCGTGACGACGCCGAGCGCGCCCTGCGCTGCCAGGAGGCCGCCGTCCGCTGAACCGTGTCGCAATCCGGCCACGCAACGGCGCCTGCGTGACGGGTGTGACAGGTGTGACGGCTTCCGTGGCCGAATCACGTCACGGGCAGCCCCGCCGCATGCTGTCGCGATCTGGCCGCGGACGGCGTCCCAGGGTGCTCAGGTGTCACACGTCCGGCGTCGGGTGGCCGGATCAAAACGACATGGTGGCCGGCGCTACTCGCTCTTCGCCCGCCAGACGGGGCCCATGATCAGGATCGTGAGCACGGCCCCGATGCCGAACGGGATGAAGATCGTCAGCGTGAGCATCTCCAGCGCCGTCGGGTCCGTCACCGTCGGCCAACTCGGCAGGGTCTCCAGCGGGAGGAAGGCAGGAACCGGAAGCATGAGCACACCGTAGCCGACCCCGCAGGCTCTCGTCGCTCGAGGACCGGTGGAACCTGTGCTGATGGCCGCGGGTCGGGATGAGGCGATCATGAATCGATTCAGCAGTTTGGGCGATTCTGCGCCGTTACGCCGAGGTCGATGGTTATGCTCGGGCCAGTCGCAGGAAGGACTCCGATGACCGCACAACGGGCGAGCGTGAAGGACGTCGCGCAACTGGCCGGCGTGTCGGTCGGCACCGTGTCCAACGTGCTCAACCGCCCCGAGTCGGTCACCGAGAAGACCCGGGCCAGGGTCGAGCAGGCGATGACCCAGCTCAACTTCCACCGGAACGCGTCCGCACGGCAACTGCGGGCGGGGGTGTCGCGCACGGTCGGCGCGATCGTGATGGACGTGGGCAACCCGTACTACACCGAACTCGCCCGCGGGATCGAGGACCGCCTCGCCGATGACGACCACACCCTGATCCTGTGCTCCTCCGACGAGGACCCTCAGCGCGAGGCGCAGTTCCTCCGCCTGCTCGCCGAGCAGGGCGTGCGCGGCGTCCTGGTCACGCCGATGGCCTCCACCATGCAGCGCCTGGGCGACCTGCGCCGGCTCGGGATCCCCTCGGTGCTGATGGATTCCCACAGCACCCAGCACACGTCGGTGGGTGTCGACCACGTCTCCGGCGGACGCCAGGCGATCAGCCACCTGCTCGGGCAGGGCCACCGGCGGATCCTCTACCTCGCCGGACCGCCCGACCTGCAGCAGACCCGGCACCGCCTGCGCGGCGCCGTCGAGGCCGTCCAGGCCGCCGGGCTCGACCCGATCGAGGTGCTGCAGGTGGTGAACCTGCCCAACATCACCTCGAACGAGGGCCAGCGCGGCCTGATCGAGGCGCTGGAGGCGTCCGGGCCCACCCCGACGGCGGTGTTCGCGATGAACGACATCGTCGCCCTCGGTGCGATGCGGGAACTGCGGGTGCGCGGCCTGTCGATCCCCGGCGACATGGCCGTGGTGGGCTACGACGACCTGTACTTCGCCGCGGAGCTGATGACGCCGCTGAGCTCGGTGCGCCAGCCGATGCGCCAGCTCGGGTGGGCCGCCGCGGACCTGCTGCTCACCGAGCACCCGCACACGGTGTTCGAGCCCGAGCTGATCGTCCGGGCGTCCTCGGACCTGCGTCGGACGTGATTCCGTAGCGAGCCGGTGCTCCACGTCCGCCTCGGCGTCGAGCGCCCCCGTTCCGGTCGAACGCCCGTGCTCGAGCGGAGGCGGTCGACGGGAACGGAGGCGTTCGGCGATTGGGGACGCAGCAGCGTGGCCCCTAGGCTGGGACCCCGTGACCAGCTTTGACCGCCCGTGGTGGCGTGATGCCGTCGTGTACCAGATCTACCCCCGCTCGTTCGCGGATGCGAACAACGACGGCACCGGCGACGTGCCCGGCATGATCGACAAACTCGACCACCTGCAGTCCCTCGGAGTGAACGCGGTCTGGGTGAGCCCGTGGTACCCGTCCCCGATGGCGGACGGCGGCTACGACGTC
>JAGQUI010000366.1 GCA_020438595.1 Propionibacteriaceae bacterium
CTGCGCTGCACGGCGTAGCCCGTGACCAGGCTCATGATCGCGCTGGCCAGCACGCCGGGATCGGTGCCCGGGGAGTGCTCGGCGCACCAGCCCCCGATGAAGAGGATGATGCTGGCCTTCACCGTGGCCACCTCGCGGAGCAGCAGCGCCCACAGGCTCGGGTCGGACTTCGCGCCGGCCCAGATCTGCAGCAGCAGTTCGGGGGTGTGCTCGTCCTCGCCCACCCGGTCGAGCGCGGCGGCGAACAGGGCGTCCGGGGAGAGGTCGGTGGCGGTGGCCATGATCATCGTCATCGGCACCGCCATCGCGTTGCGGCCGACCTCGAGGACCAGGCGTTCCTTGCTGCCGAAGTGGTGGTAGATCGCCCCGGCGGAGGTGCCCGAGCGGGTGATCACGTCCGAGATGGACGTGCCGGCCACCCCGTTGACGCGGATCAGTTCCGTCGCTGCCCGGAGGATGACCTCCCGTGCGGCGGGGCGTCGCCGGCTCTCGTCCACCTGTACAGACTATCCGCAATCCTGCGTACTTCCTGTACTGTGGGGCCCGGAGCAGAACGATCGTTCTGGACGGAGGGCAGGCATGCAGACGGCGTCCGCGCTGGGCCTGGACATCGGTTCGACGACCGTCAAGGCCGTGGTGCTCGACGGCTCCGCCCTGCTGTTCAGCGCCTACCGCCGACACAACGCGGACGCCCGGGGCGCCCTGCGCGACCTGCTCCGCGAGATCGCCGACCGCTTCCCCGGTGCGTCCTTCCGCTGTGCGGTGACCGGCTCCGCCGGGCTCGGCGTGGCCGAGGTGATGGGCGTCGAGTTCGTCCAGGAGGTGATCGCCTCGACCGCCGCGATCGAGCGGTTCATCCCCCAGGGGGACGTGGTCATCGAGCTCGGCGGGGAGGACGCCAAGATCACGTTCCTGCACCCCGTCGTCGAACAGCGCATGAACGGCACCTGCGCGGGCGGCACCGGCGCCTTCATCGACCAGATGGCCACCCTGCTGCACACCGACGCCGCCGGCCTCGACGCGCTGGCCGCCGAGTACCGGCACCTCTACCCGATCGCCTCGCGCTGCGGGGTGTTCGCGAAGTCCGACCTGCAGCCGCTGCTGAACCAGGGCGCCGCGCACACCGACCTGGCCGCGTCCGTGTTCGCCGCCGTCGCCACCCAGACCATCGCCGGGCTGGCGTGCGGGCACCCGATCCGCGGCAACGTGGTCTTCCTCGGCGGCCCGCTGCACTTCCTGCCCCAGCTGCGCAGCGCCTACGAGCGCGCGCTGGCCGAACAGGTCGAGTCGTTCACCACCCCGGAGAATGCGCACCTGTACGTGGCCATCGGCGCCGCGTTGCTGGCCTCCTCCACCAGCCATGCCGGCGCTCCCGGGTCCGCCGGAGCGCGCGAGGAGAAGCGGGTCGAGGACCTGTTCAAGCGCCTCCGCGAGCGGACGCTGATCCCGCTGGGCAGCGCGCGGCTGCGTCCGCTGTTCGCCACTGACGCCGAGCGGGACGAGTTCGACGCACGCCACGCCGCCACCACGATCCCGAAGGGTGACCTCGCCACCGCGTCCGGACCGGTCTTCCTCGGCATCGACGCGGGCTCCACCACCGTGAAGGCCGTGCTGCTCACCGCCGACGGCCAGATCGTCTTTTCCCACTACCAGGGCAGCAACGACCCTGTCAGCGTCGCGGTGTCGATCCTGCGCGAGGTGCACACGGCCCTGCCGGCGGACGCCTACCTCGCCCGGTCCTGCGTGACCGGCTACGGCGAGAGCCTGGTCCGCGCGGCGCTGCGGCTCGACGACGGCGAGATCGAGACGATGGCCCACTACCGGGCCGCGGAGACGGTCTGCCCCGGCGTCAGCTCCGTGATCGACATCGGCGGCCAGGACATGAAGTACCTGCGGATCCGCGACGGCGTCGTCGACTCGATCGCGGTGAACGAGGCCTGCTCGTCGGGCTGTGGCTCGTTCCTGCAGACGTTCGCCGCCTCGATGGGCACCGACGTGCAGAGCTTCGCCGGCACGGCGCTCGACTCCGGCGCTCCGGTCGACCTCGGCACGCGTTGCACGGTGTTCATGAACTCCTCGGTGAAGCAGGCCCAGCGCGAGGGCGCCAGCCAGGGCGACATCGCCGCCGGATTGTCATACTCTGTAGTACGCAACGCGCTGTACAAGGTGATCAAGCTCAAGGACGCCGGCCAGCTCGGCGACAAGGTCGTCGTGCAGGGCGGCACCTTCCTGAACAACGCGGTGCTGCGGGCTTTCGAGCTGCAGACCGGCGCCCAGGTGATCCGTCCCGACATCGCGGGTCTGATGGGCGCCTACGGGGCCGCGCTGACCGCGCAGCGCAACTGGTCGGACGGCGAGCGCTCGCAGGCGCTGGCGCTGGACGAGCTGGACGGGTTCCGCGTCGACACCCACCTGGACACCTGCCGGCTGTGCCAGAACCACTGCCAGCTGACCATCTCCACCTTCGGCGACGGCACCCGGCACGTGTCCGGCAACCGGTGCGAGCGCGGCGCCAGCACCGAGCGGGTGCCGAAGAAGTCGGAGCTGCCGAACCTGTTCGACTACAAGTACAAGCGCATCTTCGGCTACCGGAGGCTCACCGAGGACAAGGCGTTCCGCGGCGAGATCGGCATTCCGCGGGTGCTGAACATGTACGAGAACTTCCCGCTGTGGTTCACGATCCTGACGAAGCTGGGCTTCCGGGTGACGATCTCGGGCCGGTCCAGCCACGAGGTGTTCGAGGCCGGCATGGAGTCGATCCCGTCCGAGAACGTCTGCTACCCGGCCAAGCTCGCGCACGGCCACATCGAGAGCCTGCTCGATCGCGGCATCTCCACGATCTTCTACCCGTGCGTCCCGCTGGAGGCCAAGGAGGTCGACGGCGCCGACAACCACTTCAACTGCCCGGTGGTGGCGTTCTACCCGCAGGTGATCGAGAAGAACCTGCCCCGGCTGCAGGACCCGGACGTCCGCTACCTCTCGCCGATGCTGAACCTGAACGAGCCGGAGTTCTTGGCCACCCGCCTGGTCGAGGTGTTCGCCGACTGGAACGTGACGCTCGAGGAGGCGACCGAGGCCGTCCAGGCGGGCTACGCCGAGGACGCGCAGGTGAAGGCCGACGTCCGCGCCGAGGGACGCCGGGCGCTGGACTGGATGGCCGACCACGACGTGAAGGGCATCGTGCTCGCCGGACGCCCGTACCACGTCGACCCCGAGGTGAACCACGGCATCCCGAGCCTGATCACGGGCCTCGGCATGGCCGTGCTCACCGAGGACGCGATCGTCGAGCCCGCCGAACCGGTGCTGGCCCGGCCGATCCGGGTGCGCGACCAGTGGGCCTAC
>JAGQUI010000367.1 GCA_020438595.1 Propionibacteriaceae bacterium
GTCGCCGCCGGCGAACGGGTGCGCCTCCAGCAGGGCTCGCAGCTGGGCGCCGGTGCGGATCACCACGTCCGCCTCGATCCCGAACTCCTCGGCCACCGCCGACGCGAGCTGCCGGGCGGCCGCCCGATCCGTGGCGGTGCTGCGGAACAGGAGGTTGCCCGACTGCAGGTGGGTGGCGACGTCCGTCCAGCCCAGGCCGGCGGCCACGTCGCGCAGCCCGGCCATCGGGATCGTCCGGTTGCCACCGAGGTTGATCCCGCGCAGCAGGGCCACCCGGCGCGTCGGTGCTTGCTCGGCAGGGCCATTCATGGTGGCATCCTTGCGGGAGCGAGGGTCTCAGAGGAAGGGGCAGGAGTGCACCAGGTGAGCCTGATCGGGGCACCCACGGACGTCGGCGCGTCACGAGCGGGGTGCCGGCTGGGGCCCCAGGCGCTGCGGGTCGCCGGGATCGCGGAGGCGCTGGCCGGCTTCGGTTGCGACGTCCGAGACGCCGGAGACCTGGCCGGGCCCGAGAACCCCCAACTCCCTCCGGTGGACGGCTACCGGCACCTGCCGGAGGTCACGGAGTGGAACCGGCGGGTGTTCGACGCGACGACCGCGGAGCTCGCGTCCGGCCGGCTGCCGATCCTGCTCGGCGGCGACCACAGCCTGGCGATCGGCTCGATCAGCGCGGTCGCCGCGCACTGCCGGGCGCAGGGCAAGCAGTTGCGGGTGATCTGGGTGGACGCGCACGCGGACTTCAACACCGCGGAGCTCACCCCGTCCGGCAACATCCACGGCATGCCGGTCGCCTGCCTGGCCGGGCATGGCCCCGAGCAGCTGACCACACTGGCCGGTCCGGCTCCCGCGCTCAGCACCGACGACATCCGGCAGGTCGGGCTGCGCAGTGTCGACCCGGGCGAGAAGGCGTTCCTGTACGCGGAGGGCGTCGAGGTGTTCGACATGCGCTTCGTCGACGAGATCGGGATGCGGCGCACCATGGTGCGGGCACTGGCCGGGGTGGACGAGAACACGCACCTGCACCTCAGCCTCGACCTCGACTTCGTCGATCCGGAGATCGCCCCCGGCGTCGGCACCCCGGTGCGCGGCGGGCCCACCTACCGCGAGGCGCACCTGACCATGGAGATGATCGCCGACACCGGCCGGCTCGGCTCGGTCGACCTGGTCGAACTCAATCCCGCCCTCGACGTGCGCAACACCACCGCGGAACTCGCCGTCGACCTGGTCGAGTCGCTGTTCGGCAAGAGCACCCTGCACCGCCTGCACGAGGGCATCGCCCTGTAGCTCCCGGAGGGAAATGGGGACGGTTCTCATTTCCCGCCGCACCGGCGAGAGCGACGCGGAATGAGAACCGTCCCCATTCCGCGGCGGTCTGCTCAGGAACCGTCCCCCACCCGGTCCAGGTAGCTGGTCGGGGTGACGACGCCGTCGACGATCAGGTTGGTGTCGGCGGCGGCCGCGATGTCGGTGTTGTGCCAGGCCACGCACAGCCAGGTGCCGTCGTCCAGGCGCTGCAGCACGACCGTAGCCACCCCGCGCCGGGGCGGTGCCGGCTCGCCGGCGAGGTCGCTCTGGCCGTCGATGCGCCAGCGGGCCAGCACGACCGCGCCGTCGTCGCCGACGAGGCGCTGGCTCAGCTTCTCGACCGTGAACTCCGAGCCCCGGAACCAGCCGACGAAGCCACGCTTGAGTGCCCGCCGGATCGCGCGCCGGCTCGTCCACCACAACCCGACCACGTTGACGAAGTCCGCGTCGTCGGCGAACAACTCCCCGATCGCCGCGGCGTCACCCGCGTTCCAGGCCTTCGCGAACCGGGTGACCACGTCCAGGGGCGCCTTGATCGGCGTCGGCCCGGACGGCAGCGGGAGCCGCTCGCCGAGCTCGGCGAGCGCACGCAGCTTCTTCAGCCGCTTCGAGGTCTTCACGACCGACCAGCGTACTGACGCCGCCCTCCGTGCAGAACCGTACTTCCACCGATCCTCACGTCGAGAGCCTCCGTTTGCGTCGAACGCCTGCGCTCGAGCGGAGGCGTTCGACGCAAACGGAGGCTCTCGGCGACTAGACGACCAGCGGGCGGTCCGTGGGCATGATCGGCTTCGGCAGCCGCGAGGTGCCCTGCAGGAACGCGTCCACGCCGTTGGCGCAGGACCGCCCCTCGGCGATCGCCCACACGATCAGCGACTGGCCGCGGCCGGCGTCGCCGCACACGAACACGCGATCCGCGCTGGTGGCGAAGTCCTCGCCCCGGGCGATGTTGCCGCGCGGGTCGAGTTCCAGACCGAGTTGGGTGACGACACCCTCCCGCTGCGGCCCGGTGAAGCCCATCGCCAGCAGCACCAGCTGCGCGGGCAGGAACCGCTCCGTGCCGGGGACCACCTCGAACCGGCCGTCGACCATCGCGACCTCGTTCAGGTTCAGCCCGGTCACGATGCCGGAGTCGTCGCCGGTGAACTCGGTCGTGGACACCGAGTAGACCCGCTCGCCGTCCTCCTCGTGCGCCGAGGACACCCGGTAGGTCATCGGGTAGGTCGGCCACGGCTGGTTCGCCGGACGGTCCTGCGGCGGCATCGGCATGATCTCCAGCTGGGTCACCGAGCGGGCGCCCTGCCGGATCGACGTGCCCAGGCAGTCGGCACCGGTGTCGCCGCCGCCGATGATCACGACGTCCTTGTGGTGCGCGGTGATCTGCTCGTCGAGTTCCTCACCGAGGGCCACCCGGTTCGCCTGCGGCAGGAACTCCATGGCCTGGTGGATGCCCGCGAGTTCGCGTCCGGGCACCGGCAGGTCGCGCGCGACGGTGGAGCCGATCGCGAGCACGATCGCGTCGAAGCGCTCGAGGAGCTGCTCGCCGGTGATGTCGGTGCCGATGTCGACGCCGTTCTTGAACACCGTGCCCTCGAGCCGCATCTGCTTCAGCCGCTGGTCGAGGACGGCCTTCTCCATCTTGAACTCGGGGATGCCGTAGCGCAGCAGCCCGCCCGGGGCGTCGGCCCGCTCGTAGACGACCACGGTGTGGCCGGCGCGGGTGAGCTGCTGGGCGGCGGCGAGGCCGGCCGGCCCGGAACCCACGACGGCGACGGTCTTGCCGGTCTGCCAGGCCGCCGGCTGCGGGATCACCCTGCGGTCGTCCCACGCGCGGTCGATGATCGCCACCTCGACGTTCTTGATCGTGACCGGGTCACGGTTGATCCCCACCACGCAGGCCGTCTCGCACGGCGCCGGGCACAACCGCCCGGTGAACTCCGGGAAGTTGTTCGTGGCGTGCAGCCGGTCCAGCGCGCCGCGCCAGTCGTCGCGCCAGACCATGTCGTTCCACTCCGGGATCAGGTTGCCCA
>JAGQUI010000368.1 GCA_020438595.1 Propionibacteriaceae bacterium
CCAGCTGGATGCCGGCGACCCAGTCCGGCAGCGGGACCTGCGGCAGGGTGAACAGCACGGTCTCGCCGTGGCCGCCGCCGAGCAGGATCTGGAAGAACAGCCGCATGCCGATCACGAACAGGCTGAGCAGCAGGTACACGCGCACCGACCGCGCCCACGGGGCGTCACTGCGGCGCAGCATCACCACCGCCACCATCGCGGTGGCGATGAGCGCGAGCAGCAACGGGTTGGTGGTGCCGCTGACGGCGATCCCGATGCCGATCGCCCAGCACCACCATGCCCACGGGTGCAGTGAGGTCAGGGTTTCCGTCCTTTCCACAGCCACCAGCCGCCGAGGCCGCCCCCGGCGAGCACGATCACGACGCCGGCCGCGACCAGCCCGATCGGGCTGCCGCTTCCGGTGTCCTGCGGCGCCGAGTCCACCTGCTCCGCCGCGGCGGTCACCTCGCCCGCGCCGAGTGGCGTGGCCGCGGTGGTTGCAGGCGTGGCGGACGGGGTCGCGCTCGCCTCGGCCGAGGCCTTCGCCGTCTTCCCCGCGGTGGCGGACTTCGTTGCGGTCGCGGTCTTCGTCGCGGACGCCGTCTTCGTCGCCGTCCGCTTCGGCTTCGCGGACGGCTTGGTGGTCGTCTTCGTGGGCTTCGGCGTCGGGGTCGGGGTGGACGTCGTGGCCACGGGCGGCTTCACGCCCGGCGGTACCTTGCCGTCGGAGAGCTTCTGGTAGCGCCAGCCCTCGGCGTCGCCCGTGGTCGGGTGGTAGGCGTCGGCCCCGAGGCTGGAGTACGACCAGGCGCCCCAGGACCCGTCGTCCTTCGGCGAGGAGTGCCAGTACGACCAGTACGCCGTGTTCGGGTCGGGGTTCCCCGGCTTGCCGTTGATCTTGAGCACGAAGCCGTCGTCCAGCGTGACGCTGAAGCCCGCGTTCCTCAGTGCCTTGGTGCCGGTGCCGTAGCTGGTGGCGCACTTCGTGCTGGTGCCGCCCAGCGACCCGTAGTCGACCACCACCCAGACCCCGCTGCAGGTGGCGGCCTGTGGCAGCGGGGTCGCCTGGGTGGTGGACGCGGCCGCGCCGGCGGCGAGGGTCGCCGTCAGCGCAGCCGCGAGGAGGAGACGCCTCACTTCTTCCGTACCTTCGTGGTCTTCGCAGACACCACCGACAGCGTCTGCAGCCCGTCGCCGCGGGCGGTGACCTTCACGCTGATCCGCTTGCCCTTGTCGGCCCTCTTCAGCTTGTAGGTCTTCGAGGTGGCGCCCTTGATGGACTTCCCGTTGCGGTACCAGCGGTAGGAGAACCGGTCCGGCGCCGGCTCCCACGTGCCCGCGACGGCCTTCAGCTTCCTGCCCACCTTCGCCTTGCCGGTGATGACGGGCGTCGGCGTGGTGGTGTAGCCGGCGGGCGGCGTCACGGAGGGCGTCGGTGCCGGATCAGCGGTCCACGGGATGCTGGCCGGGATCCACAGGTGGGCCTCCGCCACGCCCTGCGCCGGGGTGGACGTGGCCGGGCCCGTCGCAGCGTAGGTCCAGGCGCCCCAGGTGCCGTCCGCGTTCTGGGTGGCGTTCCAGTAGCTCCAGTACCCCGTGGCGAAGTCGGTGTCGCACGTGGCGGGGAACTTCCGGATCTGGCAGATCGAGTCGCCGAAGGCGGTCGGGAAGGTCTTGACCGCGAGGCCGGCGCTCGCCAGCGCCTCGACGCCGGTGCCGAAGGTGGTCGCACACCGGGTCGTCGTCTGCCCGTTGCCGCGGTCGACGAGTACCCAGACGCCGGAGCACGAGCTGGTCGCCGTCGGCAGGGCCGGGGGAGTGGTGCCGCAGGAGGCCAGGTCGAGGGAGGCGGTGGAGTAGCTGGTGCCGCTGAGCAGCCAGAGCGCGTCGGCGGTGGCCATCAGGTTCGAGGTCTGGCCGTCCAGCGTGTTGGCGAACCCGCCGTCGTCGAGTTGCTGGCCGAGCAGCCACGTGCGGGCGGCCGCGGCGGTGTCGTCCTCACCGGCGAGCGCGGCGGCCGCGCCCATCAGCCCGGTGGAGTCGACGGGCGAGTAGTTCTCCCAGTACCCCTCCCCGGTCTGGTGGGACACCGCCCAGGCGATCGCGTCGGCGAGGGCGTCCTGTTCCTCGGTGGAGTCGGCGACCGCGTGCAGGGCGGTGATGGCCAGCGCGGTCGAGTCGGGGTCGTCGGTGCCGAACGACCCGTCCTCGTTCTGCTCGTCGAGCAGCCTGGTGACCATGCTGTCGGGGATCGTCGCTCCGGCCCGGTCGAGGGCGATCAGCGCGAGCGACTGCGAGAAGGGGTAGCTGCCGACGTCGCCGTTGGCCGGCAGGTCCTTCGTGACGGCCGCGACCAGGTTCTTGCCACCGAACTGCTCCGGGTCCAGCCCGAGCGCATCGACGGCGATGGCGAGCTTCGCCGCGGCGGCGGGCTTGCCCTTGATGTAGGAGGCGGCCTGGTCCTCGAGCCGGCCCGCCAGCGTGCGCAGCGGGGCGGCGTAGGTGCACTGTCCCGTGCTCGCGAGCGCGAGCGCTGAATCGATGTTCGCGCTGGTGCTGCTCTTCTTCGGCAGGTTGGTCGCGAGGTAGTTGGCGGCCTGGTTGGTGGCCACGTCGGTCATGTCGGCGTAGGCCGAAGGGGTCGCGGCCGTGAGGCCGAACAGTGCGAGGGCAGCCGCAGTCCCGACGGCAGACCATCGCTTGACGGATGAGGACATCTGAATCCTTTCGCGCGTGGACTCCGGCTGATCCGGCCACTGCGCGCGTCCGGCTCCCCGCAGTACCACGACGGGTTGGTGAAATGAGCCAGAACTTGTGCAGGCATTCCGACTTGGCCGGCTTGCGCCGTCGTCACGGTTGCGGGTCAGTCCCGGACTTGCACCGGGTTCCCCTGCAAAGGTTCAGGTGGGCTCACCCTAACCCATCAACAAGCGCCGACGTCCGCCCGGTCCGAGGCTGGCCGGAATTGTGCTGGCCGCGCGCGAATCGGATAGGTGGACCGGGTCCGGGCTAGCGGCGGCGTCCGCGGGCGAGCCACCAGCCGCCCAGGCCGAGCAGCGCGACGGCCACGGCGACGCCGGCGACGATCAGCCCCGTGGGCGAGCCGCTGGACGCAGCCGGCGCGGGGCTGGACGCGGTGGCCGCGGGCGAGGCCGATGCCGCCGCTTCCGGCAGCGTGTTCAGCGCCGGGCCGGTCGCGTCCTGCTCGTTGGTGAGCAGCCAGCCCTCGGCCGTGCCCGACGCGGGCTTCGAGCTGTCCGGGCCGACCTGGTAGTAGGTCCACTCGCCCAGCGTGCCGTCGGAGTTCACCGGGGCGCTCCAGTACGACCAGTAGTAGCCGCCGTTGGA
>JAGQUI010000369.1 GCA_020438595.1 Propionibacteriaceae bacterium
ACTGGGTCCGCTTCGTCTGCGTCGAGGCCGGCAACGTCCGCGACGCCGCCATCGAACTGGCGCCCGGCGGAGAGCACATCCTGACCCAGACGATCCGGCTGCGCTGAACCTGCCCGCGCCCGCCCGAGTGGTAACGGCCGGGCGCCGGAATCGATAGCCTGACACTGTTCAACCCAGCGCCGAGGAGAAGTCATGGCATCCCGCATCGAGAACGCGTCGTTCCGCAACAAGGTCACCACCGCCGAGGAAGCGGCGAAGCTGATCAAGCACGGCATGAACGTCGGGTTCTCCGGATTCACCGGCGCCGGGTACCCCAAGGAGGTGCCGGTCGCGCTCGCCGCCCGGATCAAGGCGGCGCACGAGCGCGGCGAGGAGTTCATGATCGGCATGTGGACCGGCGCGTCCACCGCCCCCGAACTCGACGGCGCCCTGGCCGAGGTCGACGGCATCTCCTTCCGCACCCCGTACCAGTCCGACCCGATCATGCGGAACAAGATCAACGCTGGCATCTCCGAGTACTCCGACATCCACCTGTCCCACCTCGCCCCGATGGTCTGGGAGGGCTTCCTGGGCAAGCTCGACATGGCCGTGGTCGAGGTCACCGCGATCGCCGAGGACGGCGAGCTGGTGCCGTCCTCCTCGGTGGGCAACAACAAGACCTACCTGCAGGAGGCCGAGCAGATCATCCTCGAGGTGAACAGCTGGCAGAGCCGCGACCTCGAGGGCATGCACGACATCTACTACCGGGCCGCCCTGCCGCCGAACCGGCTGCCCGTCCCGCTGACCCACCCCGGCGACCGGATCGGCCAGCGCAACTTCCGCGTCGACCCGAACAAGATCGTCGCGATCGTGGAGACCAGCGACCCCGACCGGAACACCCCGTTCAAGCCGCTGGACGACGACTCCCGCGCGATCGCGGAGAACCTGCTCGACTTCCTCGCCAACGAGGTGAAGCACCACCGGCTGCCGAAGAACCTGCTGCCGCTGCAGTCGGGCGTGGGCAACATCGCGAACGCGGTGCTCGCCGGCCTGCTCGAGGGCCCGTTCGACTACCTGACCTCCTACACCGAGGTGATCCAGGACGGCATGGTCGACCTGCTCGACTCCGGGAAGATGACCATCGCGTCGGCGACCGCGTTCTCGCTGAGCCCGGAGTACGCGCACCGGATGAACGAGAACGCGAAGGCCTACCGCAGCAAGATCATCCTGCGGCCGCAGGAGATCTCGAACCACCCGGAGATGATCCGCCGGCTCGGCGTGATCGCCTGCAACGGCATGATCGAGGCCGACATCTACGGCAACGTGAACTCGACCCACATCATGGGCTCGAAGATGCAGAACGGCATCGGCGGCTCGGCGGACTTCACCCGCAACGCCTACATCTCCGCGTTCGTCACCCCGTCGGTGGCGAAGGGCGGCGCGATCTCCGCGATCACCCCGATGGTGTCGCACCACGACCACACCGAGCACGACGTGCAGGTGCTGATCACCGAGCAGGGCCTGGCCGACCTGCGCGGCCTCTCGCCGAAGCAGCGGGCCAAGGTGATCATCCAGAACTGCGCGCACCCCGACTACAAGGACATGCTGCAGGAGTACTACGACCACGCACTCACCGTGGCCAACGGCCTGCACACCCCGCACGACCTGCGCCGGGCGCACGACTGGCACATCCGCTTCCTCGAGACCGGCACGATGAAGCCCTGACCGACCCAGCCACGACGGCCGTCGCCCCGCTCCGGGACGGCGGCCGTCGTCGTTCGGACGATCTCCTCGAGGAACAGCCCACCTGACCGACGCACTCCGGGCGGCGACGCTCGGCAGGCGGCCGGTCGCTCAGCCCGGCAGAAGCAGCTCCTGCAGCTCGGCGACTGTGTCGACGAGGTGGTCGGGGGTGGCCGCGGCGAGGTCGTCCCTGCGGGCGGCGCCCCAGCTCACGGCGATCGCGGCCATTCCGGCCGCCTTCGCCGCCCGGACGTCGACGACGGCGTCGCCGACGTAGGCCGCCTGCTCCGGGCGCCCGCCCACCGACTCCAGCGCGAGCAGCAGCGGCTCCGGACGCGGCTTGTGCACGTCGGTGTCCTCCATCGCGACCGTGACCGGCAGCCGCCCGTCCAGCCCGGCGTAGCGCAACGTGCGTTCGGCCGACACCCGTCGCTTCGAGGTCGCCACCCCCGTGACCACCCCGGCCGCGGCGAGCGCGTCCAGCAGTTCCGGCGTCCCGGGGAAGTCCTCCAGCAGCTCGGGCATGTGCTCGGCGTTCCAGGTCACGTAGCTGTCGATCAGTTGCTGGGCGTGCGCCGGGTGCCGGGCGTGGAACGTGGCGTACAGGGTCTGCCCGATCCAGCCGCGCGCCTCCTCCGCGGACGTGTGTTCCCCCAAGACGTCCCACATCGCGTGCTCGTAGGACGCGATAATGAGCGGGATGGTGTTCACCACGGTCCCGTCCAGGTCGAAGACGACATACGGCCACCGCGGTTCAGACACATCCGTGAGGATACGACCCCACGACAGGGAGGAACGCAGGTGACCATCCAGGCACAGCGGCCGCGTGGCCGCCGGCCCGGCCGAACCGACACCAAGGCCGCGATCCAGGCCGCGGCGCTCGCCCTGTTCTCAGAGTTGGGGTACGAGAAGGTGTCGCTGCGCGCGATCGCCCGTGCCGCGGACGTTGACCCGGCCCTGATCCACCACTACTTCGAGAACAAGGCCGACCTGTTCTCCCGGTCGGTGCTCGACCTGCCGCTGGATGCCGACGCGATCGTCCAGCAGATCCTCGACGGGCCCACCGAGGGCGTCGGTGAGCGCGCGGTCTCCGCCTTCCTGGACGCCTGGGACCGTCCCGGGGCCGGGGAGCGGTTCACGGCGATGCTCCGCGCCGCGGTGAGCGATCCCCACGCCCGCCGTCCGCTGAGTGAGTTCATGAGCAGGGAGGTGCTGGTCAAGGTCGCCGAGGCGCTGGGCCACACGAACGCGCGGCTGCGCGCCCAGCTCGCGGTCAGCCTCCTGCTCGGCCTCGCGCTGTGCCGGGACATCCTCGAACTGCCCGGGCTGGTGAAGGCCCGCAACCCGGTGCTGGTGAAGTCCCTGGGCCGGGCGATGCAGGCGCACCTCGTCGATCCGTGGTGACGTAGGCTGGGCCTCCCGAAAAGGAGGTGCGATGACAGCGGACCAGCCGACCGATGGCCCGGCGCCCCGTCGGGCCGCGCCTCCGGACCCGGGCCTCGACGAGTTCGACCAGCCGGCCACCACCCGCACGGTCCCCGAGGAACCGTCCGCCACCTCCCCGACGACCCCTGAGGAACTGCCCGCTGCCAC
>JAGQUI010000036.1 GCA_020438595.1 Propionibacteriaceae bacterium
CGCCGGCAGCCTGATCGCGCTCGCGGGGACGCTGGGGCTCGCGGCGTCCGGCCCCTGGCCGAACCCGTGGATCGTCGGCGCGGTGTCGTTCGTGATCGGCTTCGGGCTCGGCTGGACGGCGGCACCGTCGCTGATCGCCGCGCAGGCCTCGGTCGAGTGGAACGAACGCGGCGTCGTCACCGGCGTGAACGTGTTCGCCCGCTCCGCCGGCAGCGCGGTCGGGGTGGCGGTCTTCGGGGCGATCGCCAACAACGTGATCTCCGCCGGCCGCGGCGAGCAGGACTACGCCACGATCGTGGCCGCGTCCACGTGGGTGTTCGTCGCCGTGGCCGCGACGGCGGTGCTGACCGTGTTCGCCGGCCTGCGGCTGCCGCGCGGAGCCGTGGACTCACCCGCCTACTCGCCCGGCGGGCGGGCAGCGCCCGAGGCCCGTCCCGAACCCGGACCCGAGGGCGGCACCGTCGCGGCCTGACCGCGTGTCTGCGCGATCGGGACCCGGCCAGGTTCCATCATGGAGGCATGAGCGGTGTGCTCGAGGTGATCGCCCTGCATCCCGCCGACGCCGAACGCGCCGAAGCGGGGGGCGCCGACCGGGTCGAGGTGTGCGGCAGCCTCGACGACGGGGGCATGTCGCCCACCCCCCAACTGGTGTCGCAGGTGCGCCGGGCCACGAGCATCCAGGTGCGCGTGATGGTGCGCCTGCGGGAGGGCTTCGGCACCGACGGCGGCGAGGCGATCCGGCTGCGCGGCCTGATGGCCAGCTACGCGGACGCGGGCGCCGACGGCATGGTGCTCGGCTTCCTGAACGGTCTGGGTGACGTGGACGCGGGTGTCTGCACCGAACTCGTCGGGGACGCCGCCTGGCCCTGGACCTTCCACCGCGCGATCGACGCCTGCCTCGAGTCCGACCGGGCCTGGGCGACCCTGGCCACCCTGCCGCGGCTCGACCAGGTGCTCACCGCCGGCTCGGCCCGGGACGTCGAGCACGGGCTCGGCGACCTGTTGGCGCGGGCGAAGGCCGACCCCTGGGCCGCGAGCGTGATCATGGCCGGCGGCGGGCTGCATCCCGACCACGTGCCCTGGCTGGCGCGGGCCGGCGTCCGGGCCTTCCACATCGGCAGGCCCGCCCGCCCGGGCGGCTCCTACAAGGCGTACGTCGACGAGGGCCTGGTCCGCTCGTGGCGCACCCTGATCGACGACGAGGTGCGGCACCGTCCGGCGGCCACCGCCTGAGGGCTACGCGTCGGGGCCGGGTTCGATGTGGACGAAGGTGGTCGTCCCGGGCAGGGCGACCTCGATCGCGTGCTCGACGCGGTCGGCCACGTCGTGGCTGCGCCGCACCGTCCACTCACCGGGCACGGAAAGGGTCGCGTAGACGAACCGTTGCCGGCCCGACTCCCGCGTGCGCAGTTCGGTGATCTCCACCCGCGGGTCGTCGCAGACATCGGCCAGCACCGCGGACACGATCGCGATCTCGTCCTCGGGCAGGGCGGCGTCCAGCAGTCCCACCACGGAGCGACGGACGAGCTTGTAGCCGGTGAACAGGATGTTCGCGCCGACGACCAGGGCGATCAGCGGGTCGAGCACCAGCCAGCCGGTCAAGGCCACCAGGCCGATCGCGACGAGGACGCCGACCGACGTCCACACGTCGGTGAGCAGGTGCTTGCCGTCCGCCTCCAGGGTGATCGAGCGGTGGGTCCGGCCCGCCCGCACCAGCAGCACACCGGTGCCCAGGTTGAGCAGTGTCGCCAGCATCGACAGGGCCAGCCCGATGCCCAGCTGCTCCAGCGGTACCGGGGTGAACAGCCGCTGGATCGCGCTGTAGATGATCAGCGCCGCGGCGACGAAGATCAGGCTGCCCTCGACCGCCGCCGACATGTACTCGGCCTTGCCGTGGCCGAAGTCGTGGTTGTGGTCGGCCGGCTTGGCGGCGAGCCGCAGCGCCCAGAGCGCGACCAGCGCGGCGACGAGGTTGACGGTGGACTCCATCGCGTCCGACCACAGGCCCACCGAGTTGGTCAGCCAGGCGGCGTACGCCTTGATCCCGACGGTGGCGACGGCGGTGGCGATGGAGAGCCAGATGAAGCGCTCCAGGATCGAGTGCGTGTTCTCGGTCTGCGGGTTCGGGGGACCGGGACGGGACGCTTCCTGCACCGGATCAGCCTACTGGCAGCGTGGACTCCTCGATCACGCCGAGATCGAGCGGCCAGACCTCGGGACGGGCGGCCAGCGCCACCAGTTCGGGCAGGTTCGCCGGCCACACCGGTTCCGCCAGGCCGACGAGGGCGTCCAGCCGCAGCCAGTCCCAGCCGTCGAGGGTGATCCGCTCGGCCGCGGTGAGCCCGCCCGGCTGCACCTCGAAGGGCTCGGCGACGACGAGCACGAAGAAGCTCTCCACCTGGCTGAGCACCTGATCGGAGTAGCCGTGCACCACGGTGCGGACGGCCACCGGCCCGCGCAGCACGTCGGGCGCGGCCACCAGGCCGGTCTCTTCCGCCACCTCGCGGACGGCGGCCTGCAGCGGCGATTCGCCCGCGTCGATGCCGCCGCCGGGCGTGACCCACCAGCGCGAGCCGGGCAGCCCGGGATCGGTGTCCGCGAGCAGCAGGACCCGCTCGGAATCGGTGATCACGACCCGGGCGGCCTGCCGGTGCCGCCGCGGCCGCAACTCGGGTGCGACCGGGTGGAACCGCCGGGTGCGGAACGGCTCGGTCACGGCCCCGGGACCTGGACGGTGACGAGCGTGTGCAGGTCCTCGTCCAGCAGCGCCAGCTCGACCGGACCCGCCGGAATGGCGAACCCGAGTTGCCCGCTCACCTCCTCGCCGGCCGCCAGCAGGCTGCCGCCGAGCGGCCGGGTGAGCGCGGGCCCGAAGCCGGGCAGGGCGGTCGAGGCGTCCGTGGACGCCGTGAACAGGATCGGGTCGACCGGCACCACCCCGCTGCTGCAGGCGACGGTGAGGTCGACCACGAGGTACCGCTCGCCGTCAACGGGTGCAGCCTCGCCGACGTCGGTCCAGGTCACGCCGGTCACGGTCAGGGTTCCCTCGCCGTCGGCGCCGGAGAACGGCGCCGCCTGGCCGATCCCGCCGCCGGCGGTCAGCGTGCTCGCCGCGGTGGGCGCGGCGCTCGGGCTCACGGTGACCACGACCGGTGTCCCCTCGGGTGCCGAGGGGCTGGCGGTGGACGGCGCGGTGGACAGCAGCAGTGGCTGGGCGCTGAGCAGCCCGATCAGGAGCAGGCCGCCGGCCAGCACGGCCGCCACCAGCGCCCGGCGTCGCGGCACCCGGCGTTGCGGGGGCCGTCCGGTCGGGGGCTGTCCGGCCGGAGCCGTGGACGCGATCCGCGCGCCCGGATCCGGTGGCGCCCACCCGGGTCCTGGTGGCGCCCACCCGGGTCCTGGCGGCGGCGACGCGGGTCCGGGCGGCGGCGTGGCGGGTGGCGCGAAGCCGGGCTGGTCCGTGGCCGGCGTGCCGATGCCCTCCGGCCCGCCCGGGTCGTTCGACATCAGAACCGGTCCGGTCGCTCGCCGGCGCGCAGCGCGGCCCCGACGATCAGGCCGACGACGAACGGCAGGAAGATGCAGACGACCTGGGCGCCGCCGGACAGCGCGGAGTAGAGCAGGTCCGGGTCGAGCCCGTCGTTGAGGACGGAGAAGAAGCCGAACACGCCCACCAGGACGATCGCGATCGCGTACGCGCGCCGGACGGCGTCCTTCCGGTAGGCGATCCGGGCGGACAGAGCGAAGGAGATCGCCAGCATCAGGATCGACAGCGGGCCGACGAACATCCCGATCAGCAGCGGGATCAGGGCCCCCGGGGTCGCGGCGCGCCAGATCTGGCCGACGCTGACCGGCGGCGGGGGAGCCGGGACCCGGGAGTCCGGGGGCGGGGCGAACCACTGCGGCGTGTTCGGTGCGGGGAACGGCGCCGGGTTCACCTGCGCGGTGGGTTGCACGGCGGGCTGCACGGGCAGGTAGCCGGACAGCGGCGGGCCCGGCTCGGTGAACGGCTCGGTCGGCGACCGCTTCCCGGGGGCATCCGGCGAGCCTCCCGACGACCACGCCCCGCTGGTGAGGGCGGCGGTGACCACCTCGAAGGGCAGGTTGGGGTTGCGCCCGGGCGCACCGGAGGGGACGAGCGCGGCGAGTTCGGGCTGCGGGTCGGCCGCGCGCACGAACGACGGCTCCCCCTCGGCGACCGCCGCGACGGGCGCGGAGGGGGGCGCGGGCTCCGCGAGGGGCGGTACCGGAGGCACCACGAACGCAGCCGGACGCTCCTGCGGCGCGTACTCGGGTCCGTCCTGCCAGGTGGCCATGCGCCCATCGTAACCGGGCCACGACGGGTGCCCGGGGCGGGGGGAGGCGCCGCCGACGTGCCCGGGCCGGGTTCTCCGGATAGGCTTTGTGGGGCCGGTCGTGGGAGCGGGCCGGGCGAGACCAGGAGTTGAGGAAATCATGCCGGTGGGCAAGGTGCGCTACTACGACGCCGAGAAGGGCTTCGGCTTCCTGTCCAAGGACGAGGGCGGGGACGACGTCTACGTGCGCGCGTCCGCGCTGCCGGACGGCGTGACCAGCCTGAAGCGTGGTCAGAAGGTCGAGTTCGGTACGGCCGCGGGCAAGAAGGGCGAGCAGGCGCTGTCCGTGCGGCTGCTGGATGCTCCGCCGTCGCTGTCGAAGGCGTCGCGGAAGTCACCGGAACAGATGGCGATCATCGTGGAGGACCTGATCAAGATGCTCGACGGGGTGGGCAACGGCTACCGCCGCGGCCGGCACCCCGACCCCAAGCTCGCCTCGAAGACCGCAGCGGTGCTGCGGGCCGTCGCCGACGAACTGGAGCTGTGAACGTGGCGGCCACACTGGAGCTCGACCAGGCCTGCGCCGACGCGGTCGACCTGGCCCACGCGGCCGCCGTCCGCCGGGCCGGCGTGATCGAGGTCGGTGAGCACCGCGGCGTCGTCGCGGAGGACGTGCGGGTCGCGACCCACCTGTTCGAGTGCGCGCACCCCGGCTACCCCGGGTGGGTGTGGTCGGTGACCGTCGCCCGGGCGTCCCGGGCCCGGGTGGTCACGGTGTCCGAGGTCGCGCTGGTGCCGGGCGACGGCGCACTGCTCGCCCCGGCCTGGGTGCCGTGGGCCGAGCGGATCGGGCCCAAGGACCTCACGCCGGGCGTGCTGGCCCCGAGCGCACCGGACGACTTCCGGCTCGAGCCGGGCTACACCGGCGGCGAGTCCGCCGCCGACGCCGATCCGGCCGAGGCCAGCCAGACCCGCGCGGTCGTGGCCGAACTCGGGCTGGGCCGGGAGCGGGTGCTCTCCGTCGAGGGCAGGGACGCCGCCGTCGAGCGGTGGCTCGACGGTCCCGGCGGACCCGACAACCCGATGACCCAGCAGGCCCCCGGGCTGTGCGAGACCTGCGGCTTCTTCGTCCCGCTCCGGGGCACCCTGGGCCGCCTGTTCGGCGCCTGCACCAACGAACTTGCGCCGAGCGACGGCGCGGTGGTCAGCCGCGACCACGGCTGCGGCGGGCACTCCGATGTGGTCGCCCCGGGCAAGGGCGTCGACCTCGGCCTCCCGGTCTGGGACACGGTCAGCAACGACGAGGGACTGTTCGACTGACGACGGTCAGGTGAGCGGCCTCTGGTCCTCCGACCAGGGTTCGAGTGCCCGGCGCGGCGGCTCCCCGGACGTGTCCTCGGGTTCGTCGAGGGCGTTCAGCCGGCGTCGCCGGGCCCGGAGCAGGCTGAATGCGAGCCCGAGCAGGCCGATCACGGTGCCGGTGATCGCGACGCCCAGGTACCAGCCCTTGCCCGCCGCGACGAGTTGCGGGTAGACCCACCAGCACACCCCGGCGCCGACGGCGAAGCCGATCGTCCCGGCGGTGACCACGGTCACTCCGTCCGGGTCGAGCGCCCGCACCGGAGCCTGTACCAGTAATGGCCGGTGGGGCGGGTTGTTCTGGCTCACGGACACAACGATAGGGCCCGGGTCGGCACCCCTACCATTCGGCCATGGCGAACCCTGGCACGACTTCGGCAGATCCTGCCCCGAAGACGAATACGACCCTTGACGGCTGGTTCGAGATCACCAAGCGTGGCTCGACGATCGGACGAGAGGTCCGTGGTGGCCTGGTGACCTTCTTCACCATGGCCTACATCATCGTTCTCAACCCGCTGATCATCGGGACCGTGCCCGACAAGGACGGCAACCTGATCACCGGCATGCCGATCGCGGACGCGGCGAACATCCCGGTCTCGATCGCGATGGTGGCTGCGGCGACCGCCCTGATCGCGGGCATCATGACGATCATCATGGGCGTCTACGGACGCTTCCCGATCGCGATCGCGACCGGCCTGGGCCTGAACGCCCTGCTGGCCTACACGATCGCGCCGAAGATGACCTGGCCGCAGGCCATGGGCCTGATCGTCTGGGAAGGCATCCTGATCACGATCCTGGTGCTCACCGGGTTCCGGAAGGCCGTGTTCAACGCGGTGCCGCGCGCGCTGCGCGCCGCGATCTCGGTCGGGATCGGCCTGTTCATCGCTTTCATCGGCCTGGTCGACGCCGGTGTGGTGCGCCCGGGCGCCGGCACCCCGGTGCAACTGGGCATCAACGGTGCCCTCGAGGGCTGGCCGATCGCGATCTTCCTGCTCGTGCTGCTCTTGCTGATCACCCTGTACGTGCGCAAGGTGAAGGGCGCGATGCTGATCGCGATCATCGCCGGCACCGTGCTCGCCGTGATCGTGGAGTCCGTGCTCGCCATCGGCGGCAAGACCGACGACAACCCGGCCGGCTGGATGCTGAACGTGCCGGCGATGGGCGAGTTCCACGCCCCGAACCTCGGCCTGCTCGGCCGGGTGGACATGATCGGCGGCTTCACCTCCGCGGCCGGAGCGGGCGCGCTGCTCGGCATCGTGCTGCTGGTCTTCTCGCTGCTGCTCAGCGACTTCTTCGACACCATGGGCACGATCGTCGCCGTCGGTGCCGAGGGCGACATGCTCGGTGAGGACGGCAACCCGCCGCACACCCAGGAGATCCTGCTGGTGGACTCGGTGGCCGCGATCGCGGGTGGCCTCGGCTCGGTGTCGTCCAACACCTCCTACATCGAGTCGGCGGCCGGTGTCGGCGAGGGCGCGCGTACCGGCATCGCGTCCATCGTCACCGGCATCGCGTTCCTGCTCAGCCTGTTCCTGGCGCCGCTGGTGAACATGGTTCCCTCCGAGGCGGCCGCCCCAGCACTGTTCTTCGTCGGCTTCCTGATGATGTCGCAGGTCGTGCATGTCGACTGGGAGGACCCGGAGGAGGGCATCCCGGCGTTCCTGACCATGGTGCTGATGCCGTTCACCTACTCGATCACCACCGGGATCGGTGCGGGCTTCATCGCGTTCGCGGTGATCAAGCTGATCCGGGGCAAGGGCAAGGAGGTGCACCCGCTGATGTACGGCGTGGCGGTCGCCTTCGTCCTCTACTTCGCACAGGGGATCATCGCCAGCCTGATCGGCTGAGGACGACCCCAGGACCTCGATCGCGGTCCTCGGTGCCGGCGTGATGGCCTCTGCGCTCACCATGCCGGCCCGGGACAACGGGCACGAGGTGGCCAGGGACGGGAGCACGGACGTGCCGTTCGAGCGCTTCTTCGGCGGCGAACCGGTGTAGCCGGTCCGCGGATGCGGCACAGTGGCATCATCCGAGGCGAGGAGGCCGGCGGTGAAGGTCCTGCTGATGTCGATCGGCACCCGAGGCGACTGCGAGCCGTTCCTCGGGGTCGGCGGGCTGCTGCGCGAGCGCGGCGTCGACGTGGTCTGCGCGTTTCCCGAGCAGTACCGGGCACTCGCGGAGGACGCCGGGTTCGCGTTCCGGTCGCTGGGCGCGGAGTTCCTCGACCTGCTGCACAGCGAGGCGGGCCGGCTGGCGATGGGCAGCGGGAAGGGCGGCCTGGAGAAGCTGCGCGCCACCCTGGCCGTGAGCCGCAGGGCGATCCCGATCCAGGAGGGCATGATCGACCTCCAGCACGAGATCGTCACTGAGGTCGAACCGGACGTGATCGTGTTCCACTCGAAGGTGACCTACCCGGTGCCGTGGAGCCTGGCGACGGGCGGGCGGATCGTGCTGCTCTCCACGGTGCCGTGCCTGTTCCACGAGGTGGCCGGACGCCCGAACGTCGGGATCAGCGTGAACCTGGGACCGCTGAACCCGCTGACCTACCGACTGGTCACGTTCGCGACCTCGATGGCGGTGAGGACGGCGGCGAAGCGGTACTTCCCCCGGCAGTTCACCCGGCGCCGGATCGGGCAGGAGCTGCTCCGGATGCCGATCGCGTACGGGGTGTCAACGGCGCTGTTCCCGCGTCCGTCCGACTGGCCGGCGAACGCGATCGTGGCCGGCTTCCAGGAGCGCGACCAGGCGTCCGGCTTCATCCCGGAACCGGCGCTGGCGGAGTTCCTCGCGGCGCACGACAAGGTGCTGTTCGTGACCTTCGGCAGCATGGTGAACTCCGATCCCGCGGGGAAGACGGCCCTGTTCGCCAGGGTGCTGGCCGGGCTGGGCATCCCCGCGGTGGTCAACACCTCCGGCGGCGGGTTCGCCGTCCCCGACGGGTTCGACCGCTCGATGCTGTACTTCACCGACTCGGTGCCCTACGACTGGGCGTTCCCGCGGATGTACGCGGTGGTGCACCATGGCGGCGCGGGCACGACCCACTCGGCGCTGCGGGCCGGCTGCGCGACGATGGCCGTCCCGCACGCCGCCGACCAGCCGCTGTGGGACGACCTGATCGCGGCTTCCGGGGCCGGACCGCACGGCATCCCGGTCGCGAAGCTGCGCGAGGACGTGCTCACCGACCGGCTGCGGGACCTGTTCACCAACCCCGGCTACCGGGCCGCCGCCGAACGGATCGCCGCCGAGATGGCCCGGGAGGACCACGCCGACGAGCTGTTCCGGTTCATCACCGGTGACGCCGACGCTAGCCCCGGAGCGCCATCTGCTCGGTGATCCAGCGCGCCGTCTCCCGCGGGCACGCACCTGGTTCGCTGAAGCTGACCGCGAACACGCCGGTGATTTCGGTCAGGGTCGGGACGCCGCGGAGCCCGAGGATCTCGTCCGCCTCCGCCGCGTAGGCGTCCGGTGCCGCGCCGTCCGCGATCAGGCCCACCGGGTCCGCCTCGGCCAGGATCCGGACCAGTTCGTCCCGCGAGATCGCCATGGGGCAGAGCCTAGGAGACGACGGGCCAGGGCGGGTCAGGAGGCCAGCGACCGGAACAGGTCGTAGACCATCCAGGCCGGCCAGAACAGGCCCTGGACCACCGCCAGCAGGTACTCCCAGAACGTCTGGGCCTGCTGGAAGAACCACACCCAGGCACCGAAGATGCCCAGCGAGTACAGCGCGCCACCGCCGGCCGCACCCGCGTTCCTGTTGCTCATCACGGATCACCCTTCGTGAGTCTGCACGTCCGATGCCTCCATGGAACCACGATGGGGCATCTCCGGTGGCAACTCCGCCTACGAGTCGGCCACGGGCCGGGCGTTCACGGTGAGGCACGTTCCCCGCTGGGTGCTGGGGCTCGGCTCGCGCGTGCTGGCCCGGATCCGGCCGACGCTGGCGTCCGCGATGGGCATGGCCCTCTACTTCGACACGCAGCCCTCGACCTGGGACGACACGGCGCTGCGGGCGATCGGCATCGAGCCGCGCGCGGCAACCGCCTTCATCCGGCAACAGGTGGCCGCACCGGCGACCTGACCCGGGTCACTCCTGGTGCAGGGCGGCGACCACGTCCAGCTTCGCCGCGGACCGCGCCGGGCCCAGCGCGGCGAGCACGCCGAAGGTGACTCCGACCACGACCGTGGCGGTCAGGCCCGACCACGGGAACTCATACGGCATCTCCCAGCCGAGCCCGCGCATCGCCGCGACCAGGGCGTAGCCCAGCCAGAGCCCTGCGATCGCGCCGAAGCCGGTGCCGATCACGCTCAGCAGCAGCGACTCCGCCATCACCATCCGCCGGATCTGCCGCCGGGTGGCCCCGACCGCCCGCAGCATCCCGATCTCGCGGGTGCGGGCGAGCACGCTGATCGCCAGCGTGTTCACCAGCGCGAGCAGGGACGGCAGCGCCAGCGCGGCCACCAGCACGTCGAAGATCACGATCGTGGAGTCGAAGGTCTTCATCTGCTCGGCCCGCCACGACTCCGACTCGTACAGCCGGAACGCCGGGTAGTCGGCCACCACCTTCGCCAGCAGGGCCCTGGTCGTGTCCGCGTCCGCACCCGCCGTCCGGTTCGCCATCACGAGCACGTCGGAGGTCGCGTTGAAGTCGCGCTCCAGGTTCGCCTGGGAGGTGTACAGCGTGGACAGCTTGGCGTTCAGGTAGTCGTTGCCGATCCCGGCCAGGTGGTAGGTGCGCTGCCCGTTCGGGGTGTCCAGCAGCACGGCCTGGCCCACCTCGAGGTTGTGCTGGGTGGCGTAGATGCCGTTCGCGATCAGCCAGCGTCCCGAGTCGAGCAGGGTGACCGCCGCGTCGGAGGAACCGGTGTTCCAGTCGAAGTCGGCCACGCTCAGGTAGGTCTCAGGGTCGATCCCGAACACCTGTACGTCGCCCCCGTCCGAGCTCGCCTGCGCCAGCCGCAGCGTCGACACCGCGCCGATGCCGGGGACGGCCCGCACCTGCGCCGCGAACTGCGGCCCTGCGGCGACGTTGCCCTGGCCGAGGATGATCGACTGCGGGATCAGCAGGTAGTCCGAGGACAGCGACTTGTCCAGATAGCTGGTGAAGCCGGCGAAGATCGAGGTGACCATGCTGATCGTCGCCACGATGGAGGCCAGCCCGAGCATCACCGCGGTGACCGTGATGCCGCTGCGTCCCGGGTTGCGCTGCAGGTTGCTGCGGGCGATCGCGCCCTCGCGGGAGAACAGCACCTCCAGCGGGTGGGACGCCCACTCCGCGATCGGGTTCACCACCGCCGGGGCCACCATCGCGAAGCCGATCAGGAACACCACCGCGCCGAACCCGATCAGGTTCGACGACCCGGTGGTCAGGCCGAACAGGGACGCCACCACCAGGCCCGCGCCGATCCAGGCCCGCCGGCCGACCCGGCGCTCGTACACCTCGCCGAGCTGGGGACGCATCGCCTCCAGGGGGGTCACCCGTCCGGCCGCCCGGGCGGGCAGCACCGCGGCGGCCACGGTCACGCCCACCCCGAGCAGGATCGAGGTGACCCACGTGGCCGGGGTGAACACCGGCCCGCCGATCTGGATGTGGATGAACGACTCGACGATCGGCGCCATCGCCATGAAGTAGCCCCAGGCCATGGCCCAGCCCGCGACGATGCCGAGCCCGGTGCCGAGGATGCCCTGGAACAGCGACTCGGCCAGGAAAAGGCGCATGATGGTGCCCCGGCGCGCCCCGACCGCGCGCAGCATGCCGATGTCGCGGCGCCGTTCGGCCACCACGGTGCGGAACGAGTTCGCGATGATGAACCCGGCCGTGGCCAGGGCGAAGACGCCGAACATGTTGAACGCCACCTGGGCGGTCTGCAGGGAGGCGAGCAGGGTGGACTCGGTGGACAGCCCACCCACCCGGTAGTCCGGGCCGAGGGCCGCCGCCACCTCCTGCTCGACCTGCGTGCGGTCCGCGCCCGGCGCGAAGGCGGCCTCCACCTGGGTGATCCGGGTGCCGAGCCCGAGCAACTGCTGCGCCGCGGGCAGCGTGACGAAGACCTGCTCCTGGCCCGGTACCGTCGCGGTGGTGAGCAGCCCGGCCACCGTGAACCGCGCGGTGCCGCCGGCCGCGGGCAGGACGAGCTGGTCGCCCAGGCAGAGGCCGAACGCGTGGCCGGTGCCCTGCTGCTGCGCGA
The DNA here is from genome assembly GCA_020438595.1 of Propionibacteriaceae bacterium. The sequence goes on from JAGQUI010000036.1 coordinate 11,841, forward strand.
CTGCGGATCACCCACCGACACCCGCGCCCTGGACGACCACGACGACCTGCCGCGCATCATCCGGGCCGGCCGGCATCTGGCCCGCCCGAAACGCTACGGGCGCGGCCACGCCATCGAACTCGAGGGCGAGTGGGATCTGCCCGCCGCGCTGACCGAGCAGGCCCGCCGCGGCGACGGCTGGGTGAAGCTGGTCGGCGACTGGATCGACCGGTCGGTGGGGGATCTGGCGCCGCTGTGGTCCGACGACGTGCTGGTGGCCGCCATCGCCGCCGCCCATGACGAGGGCGCCCGCGTCACTGCGCACGTGTTCGGCGAGGACGCGCTGCCCGGCCTCATCGCCGCGGGTATCGACTGCATCGAGCATGGCACGGGGCTGACCGACGACACCGTGGCGATGATGGTCGAGCACGGAACCGCGCTGGTGCCCACCATGATCAACATCGAGAACTTTCCCGGGTTCGCCGACGCCGCAAGTAAATTCCCGACCTACGCCACCCATATGCGCGAGCTGTATGC
>JAGQUI010000370.1 GCA_020438595.1 Propionibacteriaceae bacterium
GGGCCACCAGCGTTTCCCGGGTCCGCCATGGGTGGGGACGGCAGGCCGTGACCCGCAGCCGGCGTCCGGCCACCCGCAGGCCGAGCAGCGTGCCGGCGAGGCCGGCGGCGAGCAGTGCCACCGACGGCAGCCAGGCGTCGGTGCTGAGCAGGCCGAACACGCCGGCGGTGGCGACCATTGAGGAGACCAGCATCAGCGGCAGCGTGCCCTTCACGGGCAGCCCCCTGGTGCGTCCGAAGCCCCGCGACTCCATGCCGGCGGCGAGCGCCATCGAGCGCTCGACCGCGTCCGCGAGCACCGGCATGGCGATCGTGCCGAGCGCCTTCAGGCTGGTCGAGGAGCTGCCCCGCAGCCGCCGTGCCCGCCGCACCCGCTGCACGCTCTCGATCAGCTGGGGGGCGACGCTGAGCGCGATCACGACGGCGACGGATGCCTCGTAGAGCGCGGCCGGAACCGAGCGGAGCGCCTGCCGCGGATTCGCCAGGGCGTTGGCGGCGCCGATGCAGAGCAGCATCACGGCCAGCCGCAGGGCGTCGTAGAGCGTGCCGGCGATGGCCTCCGCCGTGACCGGGCCGCCCAGCTGGATGCCGGCTGCCCAGTCCGGCAGCGGGACCTGCGGCAGCGTGAACAGGACGGTCTCTCCGTGGCCGCCGCCGAGCAGGATCTGGAAGAACAGCCGCATGCCGATCACGAACAGGCTGAGCAGCAGGTACACCCGTACCGACCGCGCCCACGGGGCGTCACTGCGGCGCAGCATCACCACCGCCACCACGGCGGTGGCGATGAGCGCGAGCAGCAACGGGTTGGTGGTGCCGCTGACGGCGATCCCGATTCCGATCGCCCAGCACCACCATGCCCACGGGTGCAGTGAGGTCAGGGTTTCCGTCCTTTCCACAGCGACCAGCCGCCGAGGCCGCCCCCGGCGAGCACGATCACGACGCCGGCGACGACCAGCCCGATCGGGCTGCCGCCTCCATCTTCCAGCGGCGCCTCGTCCACCTGCTCCGCCGCGATGGTCATCTCGCCCGTACCGAGCGGCGTCGCCTCGGTCGTCGCGGTGGTGGCGGACGGGGCCAGGCTCGGTTCGGCCGAGGCCTTCGGCTTCTTCTTCGCGGTGGCGCTCTTCGTCGCCGTCACGTGGGCGGAGGTCGTCCTCGTCGCGGAGGCGGTCGCGGTCTTCGTCGCCGTCCTCGTCGGCTTGGCGGAGGGCTTGGTGGTCGTCTTGGTGGGCGTCGGGGTCGGGGTCGGCGTGGTGGCCACCGGCGGCTTCACGCCCGGCGGCACCTTGCCGTCGGAGAGCCTCTGGTAGCGCCAGCCCTCCGCCGCACCCGTGGTGGGGTGGTAGGAGTCAGCGCCCAGACTGGAGTACGACCATGCTCCCCACGACCCGTCCTCGTCGGCTGCAGCGTGCCAGTACGACCAGTACGCCGTGTTCGGGTCGGGGTTGGCCGGCTTGCCGTTGACCTTGAGCACGAAGCCCTCGTCCATCGTGACGCTGAAACCCGCGCTCCTCAGTGCCTTGGTGCCGGTGCCGAAACTGGTGGCGCACTTCGTGCTGGTGCCGCCCAGCGACCCGTAGTCGACCACCACCCAGACCCCGCTGCAGGTGGCGGCCTGTGGCAGCGGGCTCGCCTGGGTGGTGGTGGACGCGGCCGCGCTGGCGGCGAGGGTCGCCGTCAGCGCAGCCGCGAGGAGGAGACGCCTCACCTGGTGACCCTCGCGGTCGGATCGGAGGTTTTCGAGACGGTCTGGAGTCCGTCACCGCTGACCGTCACCTTCACAGTGATCGCCTTCGCGTAGCTCGCCTTGGTGATCTTGTACGTCTCGCCGGTCTCCCTGGGGATCGCCTTTCCCGAGCGGTACCACCGGATCTTGACGCCGTCGGGCATGGGGCTCCAGTCTCCGACCGTCACGGTCAGGGTGTCGCCGACCTTCGGTGCGGTGTTGTCGATCGTCGGGGTGGGGGCGGTCTCGTAGCCGTCGGGCGGAGTGGGGAAGTCCGTCGTCGTCGTCTCCCCGGTGTACGCCTTCCAGTACCAGCCCTCAGCTTCGCCCTTGGCCGGGGTCGAGCCGGCCGCGCCGACGCCGTACTCCTGCCAATCGCCCCAGGTCCCGTCAGCGTTCTGCGTCGCGTGCCAGTAGCTCCAGTACTTGCTCGAGGGCGTCCACGGCTCGATGACCTGCGGGAACCGGTTGATGCGGTTCAGGTAGCCCGAGCCGTCCTTGCCGACCAGCAGACCGGCGCTCTTGAGTGCTTCGATCCCGTTGCCGTACTTCTTCGCGCAACGGACGGTCTCCTCGCCGTTGCCGCGGTCCACGACCACCCAGACTCCGGTGCACGAGGCGGTGGAAGCAGGCAGCTTCTTCGGGTTCTTCGGGCACTTGCCCAGGTTCAGTGAGACGTCCAGCAGGGACGTGCCGTTGATCAGGTAGAGGGCGTCAGCGGTGGCCATCACATCCGAGGCAGTGGCTGCCTCCAAGGAGTTCGGGAAGCCCCCGTCGGGGTTCTGGACGCCGGCCAGCCAGGCCGTGGCCGACGACATGTCGTGCCCCAGCGTGGCCAGGGCCGACCCCATCAGGCCGGTGGAGTCGACCGGGGAGAAGTCGTTCGGCCAGGAGCCGTCCCCCTGCTGCTGGGCCAATGCCCACCCCACGGCCTCGTCGAGCTGCGGGTCGAGCTCGCCGATGGCGTGCAGGGCGAGGAGGCTCACGGCGGTGGTGTCCGGATCGGCGTTGAAGCCCCCGGCGTCATATCCGAACGCGCCGCTGTCGTCCTGCAGGCTGAGCAGCTTCGTGAGCAGCGTGACCGGGATGGTCGCGCCCGCGCGGTCGAGGGCGACGATGGCCAGGCCCTGGCTGAACGCGGAGTCGGAGGAGCCGATCCTGCCGTCGCCGGGCAGGTTCTTCGTGACCAGGGAGACGAGGTTGTACCCGGCGAACTTCTTCGGGTTGAGACCGAGCGACTTGACCACGATCGCGAGATTGGCGGCGCGCGCCTGGTTCAGCTTCCTGCCCTCGTAGAGGTACGCCTTCGCGTTCCGCTCCAGCTGGCGGACCAGGGCTCGCAACGCCGGAGCGTAGGTGCAGTCGCTGGTGGAGGCCAGACCCAGCGCGGCGCTGATCGATGCTCCGACGCTGCTCTTGTCCGGCAGGTTCCTGACGATGTAGTTGGCAGCCTTCGTGCCATCGGCAGCGGCGGCGGCGGCGGAGGCGCTCGGCGTGGTCGCGGTGACCCCGAGGAGGGCGACGGCAGCCGCAGTCCCGGCAGCCAGCCATCGCTTGACGGATGAGGACATCTGAATCCT
>JAGQUI010000371.1 GCA_020438595.1 Propionibacteriaceae bacterium
TGGTGTGCTGTCTTCTGCCATGGATTGATCTGCAGCCATTGCATTTGCTAGTTGCTCACCTTCCTCACCAGGCCCGGTCACAAACATTTCATCGTAAACGAATTCTTCCTCGGCGGTCATCGGTCGCCTCCTTCGGTACGGGCGAGGATCTCGGCGAGGTGGATCGTCCGCACCCCCGAGTTCTGCCGGTGCAGGATGCCGCCGATGTTCATCAGGCAGGCGTTGTCGCCGGTGACCAGGTACTCGGCACCGGTCTCCATCACGTGCCGGGCCTTGTCGGAGGCCATCGCGACGGACACGTCCGGGTTCTTCACCGAGAAGGTGCCGCCGAACCCGCAGCACTGGTCGGCGGCCGGCAGGTCGACCAGGTCGATGCCCTTCACCGCCTGCAGCAGTCGGTAGGGCCGGTCGCCCACCTTCGCGACCCGTACGGAGTGGCAGGTGGGGTGGTAGGTGACCCGGTGCGGGAAGTAGGCGCCGACATCGGTGACACCGAGCACGTCGACCAGGAACTCGCTGAGGTCGTAGGTCCTCGCCACCACCTCGTCGACCGCCTCGCCCAGCTTTGCGTCCCGGGCGTGCTCGGCCAGCATCGGGTGCTGGTGCCGGACGGCGCCGACGCACGAGCCGGACGGGCCCACGATGTATTCGTACCCGGAGAAGGCCTTCACGTAGTTGCGGACGTCGGGGACCGCGGCGTCGAAGTAGCCCGTGTTGGTGAACATCTGGCCGCAGCAGGTCTGGTCGAGCGGGAACTCCACCGTGCAGCCGAGCCGCTCCAGCACCTGGACGACGGCCTTCGGGGTGCCCGGGAACATCACGTCGTTGATGCACGTGGCGAACAGGGCGACCGTGAGTCCCTGCGCGTGGATCGTCATCGTTCCTCCTGCCGCCGACATCGCCGTCGGTTCCATATTGGTCAGACCAATGGCTCCCAGTCTCCCCCCGCGCACCGCGAGCGTCAAGGGGCGCCGCGGTTTCGACGGATGCCGTCACGCACGATGGGACGCGAGCGCCTGCTGCAGTTTCGGACCCTCGTCGTGCACGATGGCGGCGATGCGCGGCCCGTCGTCGGTCTCGACGACCGTGTAGCACGCCGTGAACGAGTAGACGCGAGAAGCGCCTGCACTCTCGAGATCCCAGGTGACCAGGACCAGCGCGCAACCGGACGTCACGGACAGGACCTGCACCGAGGACGCCGACGCCGAGGCGACCCCGAGCACCCGGTAGGCGGCGACGATGCGCTCGATCGAGGCGGCCCACTGCTGCGCATCAGTCGCCGCAGAGATGGTCACCCCGTCGGCCTGGCCGATCACCTGGCACGGGAATGCGAACTTCGCCGTGATCGCGGCCGCCTCGAGCGACTCGAACGTCGTGCGGTAGCCCTCCAGGAACTCCTGAGCGGCGCGGTGGTCCATCGCTGCCTCCCTGCTCGGTGTTTCTTCCGCCACAATGATGCCTGTGACCCCAGCCGACCCACGCGACGGCCTGCACGCCTACGAGGTGGTTCTGAAGCACGTCGAGGCGGGCATCCTGGCCGGGACCCACCACCCCGGCGACCAGTTGCCCACCGAGCGCGACCTCGCCACCCAGCTCGCTGTGAGCCGCTCGGCGGTGCGGGAGGCGATGCGGGTGCTGCAGACGCAGGGCCTGATCACGTCCAGCACCGGACCGGGGCGGGGCACGCGGATCGCGCCGGCCCGGGGGGACGCCCTGGCGCGCATCTTCCAGTTGCACCTGATGCTCTCCGACGCCGGCAACGCCGACCTGGCCGAGACCCGGATCGCCCTCGAACGTTCCTCCGCGGCGCTCGCCGCCCAGCGCACGAACGCGCGGTCCCTGCGCAAGCTGCGTGGCCTGATGGCGGCGATGGATGACGCCGAGGACGTGGACGAGTTCAACGACCTGGACACCGACTTCCACGTCCAGATCGCGCGGACGGGCCAGAGCGAGCTGATCGCCGACCTGACCGTCGGCATCCGGCAGGCCGTGCGCGAGGCGATCCGGACGGCGTCCGCGGCGCTGCCCAACTGGCCCGAGCACCGCGACCAGCTGCGGCACGAGCACGCCGAAATCCTCAGCGCGATCGAGTCGGGTGACTCCGTGACCGCGGCGAACCTGATCGAGCAGCACATCCGGCGGGCCTACGTGACCCTCGGCATCGGCACCGACGAGGAGCCTCCCACCCCCCACTGAGCCCGCGGACCAGCACGATTCGATCGTCTCCTGCACGAATCGCGCCTTTGGTCCGACCAATGCTCCGGTCGGGCTTACCTCCCGGCCGCGCGAGTGCTACGACGGAAGCAGGTACAAGGCCGTACCGACGTGCCCGAGAGAGGTGTGCTCAGTCGTGGAGACCTATCAGCAATTCATCAACGGTGCCCTGGTCGACTCCCACTCGCCGGAGTGGATCGAGATCGAGAACCCGTACACCAACGAAGTGATCGCGCGCGCCCCGAAGGGCGACACCGAGGACGCCGACCGCGCGGTGGCGGCGGCGAAGGCTGCGCAGCCGGCCTGGGCCAAGTGGGCCCCGGTGGCCCGCGGCGCGTACCTGAAGAAGTTCGCGGAACTGATCCGGGCGAACCGGGTCGAACTGGCGAAGACGCTGGCCAGCGAGCAGGCGAAGATCCTGCCGCTCGCCCAGGTCGAGATCGACGTCACCGCCGAGTACTTCGACTACTACGCCGGCTGGGCCCGCATCTACGAGGGCGAGATCATCAACTCCGACGACCCGCGCGAGAACATCCTGCTGTTCCAGAAGCCGATCGGTGTCGTCGCCGGCATCTGCCCGTGGAACTTCCCGTTCTTCGTGATGGCGCGGAAGGTGGCCCCGTCGCTGCTGGCGGGTTGCACGACCATAATCAAGCCGTCGTCCAACACCCCGGCCACCACCTTCGAGTTCGCGAAGCTCGTCGCGTCCCTCGACCTGCCGCCGGGCGTGCTGAACTTCGTCTCCGGCGGTGGCGCCACCCTCGGCAAGGCCCTGGTCAGGCACCCGGACGTCGACATGGTCTCGCTCACCGGGTCGGTGGAGGCCGGCCAGGAGATCCTGCGCGACGCCGCCGACAAGGTCATGAAGACCTCGCTCGAGCTGGGTGGCAAGGCGCCGGCGATCGTGTTCGGCGACGCCGACCTCGACATCGCCGCGAAGGGCGTCACCGACTCCCGGCTGATCTTCGGCGGGCAGGTCTGCAACTGCGCCGAGCGGGTGTACGTGCACGCCAGCATCTACGACGAGTTCGTCGCGAAGCTCAAGGC
>JAGQUI010000372.1 GCA_020438595.1 Propionibacteriaceae bacterium
GAGCGGCCTGCGCGGGGTGCTGCTCGGTCTGGGGTTCGTCGCCGAGCTGCTCGTCTGGGCGGGGTGCGGGGCCACCGCCCTGCTGTTCTCGAGTGGTGCGGCCGGGTGGTCGATGGCCGCGGCGATCGTCGGCGTGATCGTGATGGCCTGGGGCATCGTGATGGCGCCGAAGGCCACCCACCCGCTCCCGACCCCTGCGTACTACGCCGTCAAGGGCGTCCTCTTCGTGTGGGCGGCCGTCGTCTGGGCGCTGCTCGTCCCGTGGGTGGCCGCGCTGCTCGTGGTGCTGGTCGCGGTCAGCGAACCGCTGCTCTACCGCCACCGGAAGGAGCGGACCAGCTCCCACTGAAGCGAATTGGGAACCGTCCCCATTCCCCGCCGCCGGGAAGTGGGGACGGTTCTCAGTTCGCGTCGGTCAGCCGCGACGGCGGTCCCGGCGGCGCAGGTAACGCTCGAACTCGGCGGCGATCGAGTCGCCGGTGGGGGTGGGGGTGGCCTCGTCCCTGCGCTCCTCGAGCGCGCTGATGTAGCTGGAGATGTCCGGGTCCTCCGCGACCAGCTCGTTCACCTGCTCGACCCAGCGATGGGCCTCCTCCGGCAGTTCTCCGGGCTCCAGCGGCAGGTTGAGCACGTCCTCGAGCCGGGTGAGCAGGGCGAGCGTCGCCTTCGGGTTGGGCGGCTCGGCGACGTAGTGCGGCACCGAGGCCCACATCGACACCACGGGGAAGCCGGCCCGGCTGCACTCGTACGACAGGACGCCGATGATCCCGGTCGGGCCCTCGTAGTCAGAGACCTCCAGGCCCATCTCGTCGGCCACCGCCCGGTTGCTCGCCGTGCCGCTGACCGGGACCGGACGGGTGTGCGGTGCGTCGGTGAGCATCGCCCCGAGCAGCACCACGATCTCCGGCCCGACCGAGCGGAGCATGGACAACAGCCGCGCGGTGTACTCCTGCCAGCGGTAGTTCGGCTCGGGGCCACCGATCACGACCAGGTCCCGTTCGGGCAGGTGCGCGACCAGCACCTCGGTGGTCGGCCACTCGACGATCCGCTCACCGTCGACCAGCCGCGTGGTGGGCCGGTTCACCTGGAAGTCGTAGAACTCCTCCGGGTCGATCGCGAACGCGAGTTCCGCGGAGTACGCGTCCACGAGGTGGTCGATGACGCCGCTGGCTGCCTCCCCGGCGTCGTTCCAGCCACCGAACGCGGCGATGACCGCCGGGTTCCGCAGCCCCCTGAGCCCACGAGCTTCTGCCATGGCGACCACTGTAGGCGGATGCGCCTATTCTGCTCACCATGACCCGCGACCTCCGCTCGGCCCTGGCCTCCCGTGTCCTGATCGCGGACGGCGGCATGGGCACGATGTTGCAGGGCTACGAGTTGTCGCTGGCCGACTTCGAGGACCTCGAGGGCTGCAACGAGGTGCTGAACGTGACCCGTCCCGACGTGGTCGGCGGCATCCACGCCGCCTACCTGGACGCCGGCGCGGACTGCATCGAGACGAACACCTTCGGCGCGAACCTCGCCGCGCTGGGCGAGTACGACATCGGCCACCGGATCGCCGAGCTCGCCGAGGCCGGCGCCCGGATCGCCCGGACGGCGGCGGACGCGGCCGCCACCCCGGACCGCCCGCGGTTCGTCCTGGGCAGCATGGGCCCCGGCACCAAGCTGCCGAGCCTGGGCCACATCGGCTACGCGCAGCTGCGGGACGCCTACCAGCGGCAGGCGGAGGCGATGGTCGCCGGCGGCGTGGACGGCTTCCAGATCGAGACCTCCCAGGACCTGCTGCAGACCAGGGCGGCGGTGAACGGGGCGCGCCGGGCGCGGCGGGCCGCGGGAACCGACCTGCCGATCTTCGTGAACGTCACCATCGAGACCTCCGGCAGCATGCTGCTCGGCAGCGAGATCGGCGCCGCTCTGACCGCCCTGGAACCGCTCGAGATCGACGCGATCGGCCTGAACTGCGGCACCGGCCCCACCGAGATGAGCGAGCACCTGCGGCACCTGTCCCGGCACGCCCGGGTGCCGCTGGTCTGCATGCCCAACGCCGGCCTGCCCGAACTCACCCCCGAGGGCGCCCGCTACCCGATGGGCCCCGAGGAGTTCGTCCGCTACGTGGAGCAGTACACCGCCGAGTTCGGGCTCAGCCTCGTCGGCGGCTGCTGCGGCACCACGCCCGCCCACATCTCCCGGCTCGCCGCCGCGGTCGCCGGACGCCCGCCCGCGCCGCGCGATCCCGTGCACGTGTCCGCGGTGTCCTCGCTGTACGCCGAGGTGCCGCTGCGGCAGGACACCAGCTACCTGTCGGTCGGCGAGCGCACCAACGCGAACGGCTCGAAGGCGTTCCGGGAGGCGATGCTCGCCGAGAACTGGGCGGACTGCCTCGACATCGCGAAGGAACAGAGCCGCGCCGGCGCGCACGTCCTCGACCTCTGCGTGGACTACGTCGGACGCGACGGCACGGCCGACATGGCCGAACTCGCCTTCCGGATCGGCACCGGGGTGTCGCTGCCGATCATGCTCGACTCCACCGAGCCGGACGTGCTGCAGGCCGGCCTCGAGCTGCTCGGCGGGCGCTGCGCGATCAACTCGGTGAACTTCGAGGACGGGGACGGCCCCGACTCCCGGTTCGCCCGGGTGATGCCGCTGGTGGCCGAGCACGGCGCGGCCGTGGTGGCGCTGACCATCGACGAGGAGGGTCAGGCCCGCACCGCCGAGTGGAAGGTGCGGGTGGCCGACCGGCTGATCGCCGAACTGACCGGCACCTGGGGGCTGGCCGTCGACGACATCATCGTCGACTGCCTGACGTTCCCGATCGCGACCGGCCAGGAGGAGACCCGCCGCGACGCCATCGAGACCATCGAGGCGATCCGGCAGGTGACCGCGAAGTACCCCGGCATCCACACCACCCTCGGGGTCTCCAACGTGTCCTTCGGGCTGAACCCCGCGGCCCGGCAGGTGCTGAACTCGGTGTTCCTGCACGAGTGCGTCGAGGCCGGCCTGGACTCCGGCATCGTGCCCGCGGCCCGGATCCTGCCGATCGCGCGGATCCCCGAGGAGCAGCGGCAGGTCGCCGAGGACCTGGTCTACGACCGGCGCCGGGACGGCTACGACCCGCTGACCCGCTTCCTGGAGCTGTTCGAGGGCGTCACCACCGCGAGCAGCCGCGAGGCCCGCGCCGCCGAACTGGCCGGGCTGCCCGTCGCCGAACGCCTGCAGCGGCGGATCATCGACGGCGACCCGAAGGGGCTCGAGGCCG
>JAGQUI010000373.1 GCA_020438595.1 Propionibacteriaceae bacterium
GTCATAGCAGGCCGGCCCTCTCCAGGGCGTTGCGGGGGCCGTCGTGGCTGCCGTCCAGCTCCACGTCGTCGACCACCCGGCCGTCCCGCATCAGCACCAGTCGCTGGGCGAAGCTGGCGATCCGGGGGTCGTGGGTGACCATCAGCACGCTGCGGCCCCACTCGGTGCTGACCTGGCTGAGCAGTTCGCCGATCTCGCCGGCCGAGCGTGAGTCCAGGTTGCCGGTGGGCTCATCGGCCAGCACCAGCGCCGGCTCGGTGGACAGGGCACGGGCGATCGCCACCCGCTGCTGCTGCCCGCCGGAGAGCTGGTCGGGCCGGTTCTGCAGGCGGTCGCCGAGGCCCACCCGCTCCAGCCACGCGACGGCCCGCTCCTCGGCGTCCTTCGCTCCGTCCAGCCGCAGCGGCAGCGACGCGTTCTCGACGGCGGTCAGCACCGGGATCAGGTTGAAGAACTGGAACACGAACCCGATCCGGCGCCGGCGCAGTTCGGTCAACCGGTCGTCGGGGAGGTCGCCGAGGGCCTGGCCGTCGATGCTGATCGCGCCGTCCGTGGGGCTGTCCAGGCCGCCGAGCAGGTTGAGCAGCGTCGACTTGCCGCACCCGGAGGGGCCCATCACGGTGATGAACTGCCCCTCGGGCACCCGGAGGTCGACCGCGTCGAGCGCGGTCACCTCGGCCACGCCGCTGCCGTAGATCTTGGTGAGTCCCGCGATCTCCACGATCGCGGACGGCTGTTCGCTCATCTCCGGCTCACTTCGGGGAGACCCGCTGGCCGTCGGACAGGGTGGGCGCACCGGTGGTGACCACCCGGTCGCCCTCCGACAGCCCGCTCAGCACCTGGGCCACGGTGTCGGTGGACGCGCCGATCTTCACGGCGGTGGCGTGCGCGACGTCGTCGGAGTCGAGCACGAACACCGTCTTCACCTCGCCGCTGGTCAGCACCGCCTCGATCGGGACGGTGAGCGCGTCGGGGATCGACTCCACCTCGATGTCGGCAGACCCGCTCATGCCCTGGAAGAGCCTCGCCTCGCCGGCGTCCAGCGAGACCCGTACCGGGAAGGCGACCGAGCCGGTGCCGGTGGTCACCGGGCTGGCCTGCACCCGCACGACGGCGCCGGTGAACGGGTCGTTGAAGGCGTCCAGGGTGACCGTGGCCGGCTGGTCGGCCTGCACCGCGGAGATGTCGCTCTCGTACACCTGCGCCTCGAACTCCATCCGGGTGGCGTCGACGACGGTGAACGGGGCCACGCCCGGCGTCAGCCCGGAGCCCTTCTCCACCGTGCCGTGCACCGTGACGGTGCCGGCGAACGGCGCGGTCAGGGTCGCTGCGGCCAGGTTGTCCCTGGCGATCGTGAGCGCCTTGTCCGCGGCCTTCACCGCCTGGTTCGCCGCGGTCCGCGCGAGCGAGACCCGTCCGGCAACCGACAGCGTGTCCAGGCCGGCCTGCGCCGACCTCAGCGCCGCATAGGCCGTCGCCTTCGCGGTCCTCAGGGTGCGCAGCGTCGGCCGCATCGCCTTCCGCTCGGACGAGCTCGCGTCGCGGTAGTCGGAGAGGTACGCGGCGTAGTTCCGGTTCGCGGTGGTGACCTGGGAGCGGGCCGCCGACAGCGCGGCGTTCGCCGCCGTGTGCTGGATCGCGCTGGGCACGCCGTTCTCCACCGCGGCCTGCTGGGCCCGCGCCGCGGAGCGCGCGGCCTTCGCCTGGGCGACGGCCAGCCGCAGCGGCTTCGTCGCCATCACGGCCAGGGTGTCGCCGGCGGCGACCTTGTCGCCGTCGTGCACCTTCACCGACTTCACGGTGCCTGCCGCGGGCGGGTACACGCCGGCGGAGTGCGCGGCGACGAGCGATCCGGACGCGCTCACCGTGACGCTCATCGGGGCCACCGCGGCCTGGGCCACGCCGACCACCGGACGGTTGTTGGTGACCGAGTAGGCGTAGCCGCCGCCGAGGGCGAGCACCGCGGCCGCGGTGATGCCGGTGGCGATCAGGGTCTTGCGCTTCATGACTGCGTCCTGTCGATGGTCTGGAAGAGGTGCTTGGTCAGTTCGATGAGTTCGGGACCGACCGGAACGTTGAACGTGCCCTCGGGCAGCCCGAGGATGCGCTCCTGGGCCTGGTAGATGGAGGTGGCCCCGCCGAGCATCACGGCGACGAAGGTGTCGGCGTCGGGTGCGCGCAGGGCCCGCTCCCAGAGCCGGTCGCCCGCGTCGAACCAGAGCAGCAGCACGAGGTCGGTGGCGCCGTCGACGTCGGCAACGGAGAACGAGCCGTCGGCGCTCCCGTCGCGGATCACCGGCCCGAGTACCTCACGGGCGTGCTCGCGCCAGGATCCGAACAGGCGGTGGCGCAGGGCGAGGTTCTCGTCGCGGTACAGGAAGGAGGCGTAGGTGACGTCGGACTGGGCCAGCTTGTAGGCGGCCGCGGCGTCCATGATCGCGGTCAGCCGCTCGGCTCCGGTGCCGTCCGTGCCGGCGCGGGTGAGGTGGTCGAACAGGTCGTCCCCGAAGCGCCGGACGAGCTGCTCCAGCATCGCGTCCTTCGAGGCGAAGTAGTGGTAGAAGGTGCCCTTCGCCACGCCGGCGGCCCGGGTCACCTGCTCGACGTTCATCGACTCGAAGCCGTACGTGCGGCACAGCTCCAGCGCGACGTCGAGCAGTTCCTCTCGGCGCACGTCGGGGTCCTTGGTGACCCGGCGTCGCACCGGCGTGGTGCGGGTGGTTACCGGCATCGGGCGCTCCTGAATCGTGAATGACCGACCGTCGGTCAGTCTAGTACGGTCCGGCAGGCTCCGGGTCGGAATCGACAGGGTGTGCGCCGGGTCAGGCGCGCAGGATCGCCACCAGGTCGGGCCGCTGCCGTCGCTGCTCGTCCGCGGACGCGACCCAGGCCGGGAAGTTGTCGAGCCAGCCGAGGAGCTCGGTCGCCGCTTCCCGGTGCGCCTCCTCCAGCTCGGGGATCGCCGGACGCCACGCGTCCGCCATCGCCTCGGCGTGGTCGAGGGTGGCCCACCCCGCGGCGAGGCCGGGGAAGGGCAGCAACGCGATGCCCAGGCTGTTCTTCAGCAGGCTGCGCAACCCGAACCGCGACGGCACGCCCTGGCGAACCAGGTCGAAGTCGAAGTCGTTGAGCTGCGCCTCGGTGACCTCGCGGCCGGCGTTGCCCCAGGCGATCTCCTCGATCCAGGCCTCGAGCAGCAACCAGCACGGCGCCAGCCGGTGCGGCGCGACGTAGCGCCCGGCCAGCAGGGCCTC
>JAGQUI010000374.1 GCA_020438595.1 Propionibacteriaceae bacterium
TGGCCGACCCTGGTGTTCCTGGTGGACGGCACCGAGGTCGCCCGGGTGGTGCGTCCGTGGAGCGTGGACAACCTCGCTCCCGCCGTCGACGAGCTGCGCGCCGCCGCCGCCGCCAGGCCCGAGGCCGGCTGATCGCGCCCGCCGTCCGTCCCGAGTGACGGTTGCCTGAGCCAGCGATTGGCGGGCCTGCTGCCGGTGCTGCGACCCCTGCGCCGGGTCCGGCTGCTCGCCCTGCTATCGATCCGGAACCGCATCGGCACCCGCGAGCTGCGCGGCAAGGTGGTGCTCTACACGGTCGGCGCGAGCGTGCTCCTCGTCACCGCCGGCGCGCTCGCGATCACCAAGGCTGAACGCGGCGAGCCCGGCGCCAGTATCACCACCCTCGGCGACGGCTTCTGGTGGGCGCTGACCACGATGACCACCGTCGGTTACGGCGACCGCTACCCGGTCACGGACTCGGGCCGCTTCGTCGCCGCCTCCCTGATGGTGGCCGGCATCGCGCTGCTCGGCACGGTCACTGCCACGATCGCCGCCTGGTCGAGGAGGTCGCCGCCCTGCGGGCCGCGCTGGAGCAGAACACCATCACGGCCGGGCAGTGACCACGGGGATTGCTCGCCTACGCCGCGCGCAGGATGACCAGCTGCTGGATCGTCCTTGTCATCGCGACGTAGCGGTCGACGGCGCCCTCGGTGCCGGCACCGAACGCGTCCGGTCCGACGAGTACGACCAGGTCGAACTCGAGGCCCTTCGCCGTCTCCGGGGTCAGCGACAGCACGCGCCCGGACGCCGCGAACCACGGCGCCCCGATCACGCAGGCCGTGCCCTCGGCGTGGGTGGCCAGCCAGTCGGCCACGATCGCTCGCAGGTCGCCCGTGCTGCCGTGCCGGACGGGTAGCCCGTTGCTGCGCACGGACGTCGGCACGTTCGCGTCCGGCAGCACCGCCCGGATCACGGGTTCGGCGGCCGCCATCACCTCCACCGGCGTGCGGTAGTTCACCGTCAGGGTTGCCACGGTGACGTCGTGCAGCCCGACCGGCCGCAACCGCTCCGCCCAGGCGGACGCGAAGCCGTGCCGCGCCTGTGCCCGGTCCCCCACCACAGTGAAGCTCCCCGACGGGCAGCGCCGCCGCAGCAGCTGCCACTCCGCGTCCGTCAGTTCCTGCGCCTCGTCCACGATCACGTGGGCGAACGGACCCGCCAGCGGGTCCCGGTCGGTCCCCGGCAATCCCTGGTCGTCCGCCAGGCTCGCCCGGATGCTGTCCCTGCGCAGCAAGGACAGGCCGCTGTCCGGGTCGTCGTCGGTGCGGAGCAGATAGTCGACCACCTCGTCCATGTACTCACGCTGCTCCGCAAGCGCCGCGGCCCGATGCCTCGACTTCCGCGACGCCTGTGGGTCGCCCACCCGTAGCCGGGCCGCGTCCAGCAGCGGCAGGTCCGAGGTCGTCCATGCCGTCGGGTCGGCCCGCTGCAGCCGGTGTACCTCGTCGGCGGTGAGCCACGGCGCGCACCGGCGCAGGTACGCCGGTACCGTCCACAGGTCGCCGACCAGCTCCGCATGGTCGAGGATCGGCCATGCCCGGCGGAACGTGTCGCGTAGTTCTTCGTTCGACGCCAGCGCCCGGCGCACCGCCCCGGCCGGCACGTCGCCGTCCGCCTTGTCGACGAGGATGTCCAGCAGCTCCTCCCAGACCTCGTCGCGTGCCTCGTTGTGCGGCGTTCCGGGGTCGCGGGACTCGAACGCCTCCGCCCAGTCGGACGCACCCAGCCACACGTCCACCCACGGTGTCTCGATCTCCAGTCCCTCGGTGGGCGGTTCCTCGTACAGGCTCACGGCCGGCTCGATCGAGGTGACCAGCTGCGCGGAAGCCTTCAGCCGGGCCACCTCCGGATCGGACTCCACGCCCGCGGTCGCTCCCTCCGGGACCAGGTCGCGCAGCGTGCAGGTGAGCACGCCCTCCTCGCCCAGGCTCGGCAGCACGTCCGCCACATAGGCGAGGTACGGTTCGTGCGGCCCGACGAACAGCAGCCCGCCGCGGTGCCCGGCCAGCCGCGGGTCCGCGTAGAGCAGGTATGCGGCCCGGTGCAGCGCGACCACGGTCTTCCCGGTGCCGGGCCCGCCGTCCACCACCAGCGCACCGTGGGAGTCGGCCCGGATGATCGCGTCCTGGTCGGCCTGGATTGTGGCCAGCACGTCGCGCATCCGGCCCGACCGGCTCGAGGAGAGGCTGGCGACGAACGCGGAGTCCTCGTCCAGCGCGATGCCGGTGGGGTTGCCCGAGAGCGCCTCGTCCCAGTAGTCGACGATCCGGCCGCCACTCCAGCGGTACCGGCGCCGGCTGGACAGCCCCAGCGGGTGCGCGGGCGTGGCGGCGAAGAACGGTTCGGCCGCGGGCGTGCGCCAGTCGACGAGCAGCTGGCGTCCCGATGCGTCGGACAGCCCGATCCGGCCGACCCACGTCGGCTCGCCGTCGAGCCCCACCATGCGGCCCAGGCACACGTCCAGCCCGTAGCGGCGCAGGACGCGCACCTGGGCGGAGAGCCGGTGGATCTCCAGGTCGCGGTCGAGCGCCGCACGTCCCCTGCGGGTCGGTTCGGCGCGCAGGGCGTCCAGCCGCCCGGAGAGCTCGGCCACGCGTTCGTCCAGCCGGTCGGCGATCGCGGCGAACTGCGCGGCGTCCTGGCCGATCAGCGCGGGGACGACCTTCGCGGCCAGCCGCGCCGGAAGGTTGAACACATCACTCACCACGTACCACTCCTCATCCGCCCGGCTCGCACAACTGCTGTTCGACTAGGCACAACGCCGCGGCCAGGCCGACATTCTGCGCCCGGTGGGGGGTCTTGCGGCAAGGCCCCCCACCCGCTATAGATTGGAAGTGAGGAGAGGCGGACGCCGCTCGTGGCGCGTCGCCACGCCCTCGCGAATGCTCCCCCGGGGGCCCGGGGCGCGCGGCCCCGGAGTGGACTACGCTGCGGGCGACGCCAGCCGGGCGAGCCCGGCCGCGGGCGTCCCGGTCAGGTCGGTGTCGATCCGTGCGGCGCCATCGAGGACGCTCAGGGTGTTGCCGTCCACGACCATCGCGAGCCTCTCGCGCGCGGTGCCGGACGGGCGCGTCCGCAGGACGGTGAACGACTGGCTGCCGCCGCGAGGAGCCCCATCGAGCCGCCGTCCCGGGCATTGGGTTGCGTTGCTGAACGGCACGGTCAGCGGGCCGCGCGTGCCGGAGCCCGCGGCGATCACACCGTGGGTGCGGGCG
>JAGQUI010000375.1 GCA_020438595.1 Propionibacteriaceae bacterium
GACCCTGCTGGTCATCCACGGCGGCCCGTTCGCCGCGTTCGGCGCGTCCTTCTTCGACGAGGCCCAGGTCTACGCCGGTGCCGGGTACGCCGTGGTGCTGTGCAACCCGCGCGGGTCCGCGGGCTACGGGCAGGCGCACGCCGCGTCGATCCGGGGCGCGTTCGGCGGGCTGGACGCCGACGACGTGCTCGCCTTCCTCGACCACGCGCTGGCGACCGTCCCCGGTCTCGACGCCGGCCGGGTGGGCGTGATGGGCGGCTCCTACGGCGGCTACCTGACCGCCTGGCTGATCGCCCACGAGCACCGCTTCGCCGGCGCGATCGTCGAGCGCGGCTACCTCGACATGCAGTCGTTCATCGGTGCGTCCGACATCGGCTGGTACTTCGTCGAGGCCTGCCACGGCACCCGCGAGCAGATGGACGCCCAGTCGCCGCTGCTGCTGGTGGACCGCGTGCGCACGCCGACGCTGGTGATCCACTCCGAGCAGGACCTGCGCTGCCCGCTGGCGACGGCGAAGCGGTACTACACCGAGCTCAAGCAGCGGGGGGTGGCCACCCGGCTGCTGGTCTTCCCCGGCGAGAACCACGAGTTGTCCCGCTCCGGGCGGCCGCAGCACCGCCTGGCCAGGTTCCAGCACATCCTGCGCTGGTGGGAGGAATACCTGCCGGTCGGCTGAGGCCCTCAGGGGGCGCCCCACCGCGGCCGCGCGGCCAGGGCGATCCTCGCCAGCAGGAGCAGCGCCAGGGCCTGAGCGGCGAGAAGCGCCAGGCTCCAGGCCGGAGGAAGAGCGCCGCTGGGCGGGCGCAGATAGAGGGTTCCGTTGATCGGGTGGAGCGCGGCGCCCACAGACTGGATCATGGCTCGTGGATCCCACGGCCCCAGGATCGGTACCACGAGGTGGAAGGCGGTGAAGACCGCCATCGGGGCGATCAGCGCGCGCGTGATCACACCGACCGAGACCCCGCAGGCGGCGAAGAAGAAGGACGAGGCCACGGCGAAGGAGGCCCAGGCCGCCGCACCGCCCAGGCCGGCCGCGTCCGGAATCGGCTCGAACACCGCCAGTGAGATCCCCGGCTTCGTGGGCCGGGGGGTGAGGGGGCCCACGACCAGGGCGGTGGCGATCGCCGCCACCGCCGTGGCGATCCCCAGGAGCGCGGCCGTCAGCGTGTACGCCGATTCGATCTGGCCCAGCCGGAACCGGATCGCGCGCAGGCGGATGGTGCGGTGCCGGAAGTCCTTGAGTGAGAGCGTGAGGCCCGCGCCGAAGGCGACCAGCGGCGAGAGCAGGAATCCGACGAACTGTGCGGCGTTGGCCGCGTACCCCGCGGGCCGCAGCAGGCCGAGTGCGTCGCGGGCGCGTTCGTAGTCGTACCGAACCGGGTTGTCGACCGTGGTGCTGTCGCCGTCGACCTGCACGTGCAGCGGGGCGCGGAGTTCGGCGTCGACGTCCACTCCATCCGCCCGCGCCTCGGCGGCGGTGTCCTGGAACACCCCGATCTCGGTGAGCGCCGCCTGGTTCAGGCTCGTCACCGAGAGGATGCCGGCGGCCAGGCCCACCAGGAGGACCCACGCGAAGTAGCGCGACCACCACGCGAACGCCGTCTCGAGCCGGACCGCCCGCAGCCACCCGGAGCGCGCGCTACGCAGCTCGCTCGAGTCTGCCGGCATTCAGTCTCACCACCTCGTCGGCGATCGATTCGAAGAAGGGCGGGTTGTGGCCGGCCAGGAGCACCGTCGGTCGCCACGGGAGCTGCCGGAGCAGCTCGGCCACCCGGCCCCGCATGCTCACGTCGAGCCCGGCGTCCACCTCGTCGAGGAGAACGTAGCTGGGGCGCGAGGCGAGGCACACGCCGAGTGCCAGCCGTTTCCGCTCACCCGCGGAGTAGCCCGATACTCGCCGGGCCAGCAGTCGCGGGTGGAGGTCGAGAGCCGCCAGAACTCCCTCGTCGGAGGGTGCCGCCGTGCCGAGCAGGGCGAGGTTCCGCGCCCCCGTCAGGCGCGGGTAAACGACGGGTTCGTCGAACACCACCCCCACGGCGCCCCGGACGACGTCCAGCGGACCACCCTGGTACGCCACGCTCCCGCGGCACTCCTCCAACCCGAGCAGGCACCGGAAGAGGGTGGTCTTCCCGGTCCCGTTCGGGGCATCGATGTGGGTTCTCGTGCCGGTCGGGAATGTCCAGCTGAGCTCATCGAGGATGGAGCGCGCCCCGTACGTCCGGCTGAGCCCGCACGCCTCAATCACGAGGGCGCTCCTGCAGGCGTGCCGCAGTCACTCCCACTCACCGATCGCGTGACCGATCACCTGTCCGTCCGGGAGCTTGATCACCCCTGCCGTCCAGTCGCTCCTGACGTCGACCGAGTAGACGGTCACCTCGCCCCACGGCGTCACGATCCCGGCACCGATCGTGTAGCGGCCGTGCCACTTGTGCTTCGCCTTCGCCTTGTAGTACCTGGACGTTCCCTCCGCCTTGGCGATGTTCGGGAAGACGTAGCCGGCGCGCTGGGAGAGCGACGAGGAGTAGATCTTCTTCTTGCACGAGGAGTACTGGAACCTGAGGGTGTCCTCCGCCCACATCATGACGTTTCCCCGATAGAGCGAGGTCTTCATCGCCTTCTTCCCGCACGACGTCGCCGCCGCCACGCGCACGCCGCCCATCGGTAGGCGGCCCACCGTGGCCCGACTCGTGACGTTGATCGGCGAATCGGCCCGGAACAGGCCCTCACGCTGCTCTGGCGTGAGCCACGACGGCGTGGGGTCGGTGCCCGTGCCGTCCTTGCTGTCCGCGGCCGCCGGTGTGGGGTTCAGCGCTCCGGTCAGGATGATTGCGAGCGCGACAGCGCCGCCGAGTGCATGACGCTTCATGGTTCTCCTTCTGGGGTGGGGGATACGGCCATCGTCATCGATCGATTGACCGTGCGTCAAGCAGCCAGCTCACCTTCATGCGATGTCGTGCACGAGCCGATCCTGCGGAGACGCGGTGCGGGTTCGCCCGCAGGAGTCGCTAACCTAATCGCCGTGACTGAGCCGACGCCCGTGAACCCGTCCCTGTCCGAGCAGGAACAGGTGCGCCACGAGAAGCGCGCCCGGCTGCTCGCCGACGGCGTGGCTCCGTACCCGATCACCGTCCCGCGCACGCACAGCGCGGCGCAGGTGCACGCCGGTTGGGGCCATCTGGTCGCCGGCGAGGAGACCACCGACGTGGTCAGTGTGAGTGGACGGGTCGTGTTCGTCC
>JAGQUI010000376.1 GCA_020438595.1 Propionibacteriaceae bacterium
ACGGGGACGTGCTCGGCTTCTACTCGGGTATCCCCTTGTCAGAGCGCACTTCGCAGTACTCCGGCGTGCTGCCGGACCGGATCCTGATCTTCCGCGGGCCGCTGCTGCGGCTGGTCTCGAGCGAGGCCGAACTGGTGGAGGAGGTGCGGATCACCGTGCTGCACGAGGTGGCCCACTTCTTCGGCATCGACGACGACGAGCTGGACGACCTCGGCTACGCCTGAGACCTGAGAAAAGACCTAGAGCCCTACTTGAGGAATTGCGGCCCACCCGGTCCCTGAGGAGGTCGCTCTGCGACCGTCACGAAGGGCGGCCCACGGTTTCGGTCCCTGAGGAGGTCGCTCTGCTCCGGCTATCGGTCCCTGAGGAGGTCGCTCTGCGACCGTCACGAAGGGCCGCCGCCTACTTCACGACCAGCGCGTTCAGTTCGCCCACCGGAAGCGACCGCGTCCCGCTGAAGCTGCCCGGCATCGACCCGGACATCCCCAGCGCACTCCAGGCGATCCGCCAGTTGGTGGTGGCGGTGACGGTGTAGTTGCCCTTGGGCAGGGACGAGGTGAGGTAGGTGTAGCCGCAGGAGGGCGACGTGGCGCCGGGCTTGACGGCCTTGGTGTAGGGCTGGGCGGTGGTGCAGGTGACGGAGTGCCCGTCCCCCATGTCGAAGTGGGACGAGACCCAGGTGGCGCGCAGGGTGAAGGCGACGCCGTACGCGCGAACCCGGTCGGTGACGGTGTGCGGGCCGGCGGTCCACAGCCACAGCGGATAGCCGACCGCGGCCATCTTCCACTCGTTCACCTTCGGATCCGGACCGATCTGGGGAGTGGGGTCGGGCAGCTGGATCCGGGTGAGCAGGGTGCGGGCGACCGCATCCAGGTCGAGCATCAGCCGGCCGGGTTCGCGGCCGTTCTTCTTCGGCGGGGTGTACTCGCACGAGATGCCGGCTGACCTGGCCTCGCGGCACATCACCTCGATCGCGACCTTGCGCTGGGTGTTGTCGGTCTTCTTCAGGACGATCTTCGTGAGCGTCTTCTTCTGCCCAGACCCGCCGGCCCCCGTTGAGGACCTCCTACGCTTGTCACGCGCCTGCTCGGGAAGAACGCTGCTCTTTCCCGTGTACTCGCCGGCACCTGTCTTGTGGACGTCGACATCGTTCTGGTCGGCGAATGCCGGTGTCGGTGTCAGCATGAGGAGCGGGGCAACGAGGCTCGCAACGATCGCTGCTACTCGCATGACTTCACCTGGCTTCCGTCGGCACCGATGATCTTGATCGCGCCTTCGACCTCGGCGAAGTAGGTATCGTCCTTGTAGACCCTGCCCTGTCCCAGCGACTTACCGGAACGGAAGAACTCCAGCGAACTGCCGTCCACGCAGACGGTGGCTGACACGACCGAGCCTCCCTTGGACCGCCCCGGTGCGCGTTCGAAGTAGACGAGGCTAGGAGCGGCACCTTTGACCGTGATGTTCCGCTCCGCCATTGACTTGTAGTCAGCCAGGGATTCTGCAAGGAAGTCCCCGGTGGTCGTTTCCTTGAGTACCGACGTCGCGGTCGTCACCCCACCCTTGCGGAAGATCCGATCCTCCTCGGCAAGGAACCTGCGGTACACCGCCTCCGCCTCGGCGTACAGCTTGTCCTTGGCAACCATCTCGTCGTACTGGGCGGGGGTGCAGTCGAACTCGTCCCCGCCGGCCTCGGGGGTGCAGCGGTAGCCGGGCGCAGGGCTCGGGGTGGGAGTCGAGGTCGGGGTGCAGGCGGTGAGCAGGCACAGCGCGGCCACGGTGAGGGCGAGTCGCCGTGGCCTGCGCAGCATGGCTACCTCCTGGGGGTGCCGGAAGTCTGACACAAGCAGAGCACGTCCCGAGTGGGGTGGACGGGGTTATCCACAAGCCGCGGGCAAAGTCATTCACTTGTCCACAGGGATCTGGTCTCGACAGCATCTCGCGGCCCTTCGTGACGCTCGCCGGCGCTCGCTCCTCAGGGACCGTTCGAGTCGTCCTGGAGCACCCAGAGCTGGTCGGCGCTGCTCACCCAGGTGGCGCAGGTGCCGAGGCCCGAGACCGGGACGTAGCCGGCGCGCAGGTCCTCCCAGGGAATGGGGACGGCGCCGACGAGGGAGCACAGGGCGCGGCGCTGCCCGGCGTCCGGGATGACCACGACGGCGCAGCTGAGGGTCTGCTTGACGGCGTTCACCTGCATAGTGGCGAGCACGTCGCGTCCGATCGACGGGGCGACCACGACCAGGCGGTGGTCGCTGCCGCGGGTCTTCTCGAGGAAGGGGAGGAGTTCGCGGACGGTGGTGATGTCGTGGTCGGCGACGAGGATCCAGGGGTTGGCGAGGACGCAGAGTCCGCTGGGTTCGTCGGTGGTGAACTCGGTGGCGGCGTGCCCGTGGGGGAGGGTCGGGGCGCTCTTGAGGCGGCGCTGCAGGTCGGTGCGCTCGGCGTCGGTGAGGGTGGCGGTGGGGTGGTAGTCGGACTGGTGCAGCACCTCGTACTCGCTGACGTAGGCGGGCGCGGCGGCGTCGGGGGAGTGGCCGGGGATGGGCCGGTCGGGGGCCTGGGTGAGGGCGTCCTGGCGGCGCCTGGTGTCGGCGCGGTCGGACAGCCAGCCGTACACGACGATGGCGATGCCGACGACGAGGACGAGCGCGATGCCGAGGTAGCCGAGGGTCACCCTCCCAGTGTGCACGGACGCGCGGCGCGCCGATACGCTACGAGAGCGCCTGGCGCAGGGGCCTATAGCTCAATTGGCAGAGCAGCGGACTTTTAATCCGCGGGTTCTGGGTTCGATTCCCAGTGGGCCCACAAGCGAATTTCAGGCCTCTGACTAGGGCAAACGCAAGCCATACGGAAGCGCTCTGGTGGGCAGATGTCGATGCTCGTATGCTCTCTTAGTGCACGTAGAGTGCACGGATCTAAGCCATTTTGGAGGCCTCGATGGTCGACAGACGGGACTTCGGCACCATCCGCAGGCTGCCATCGGGCAGGTATCAGGCTAGCTTCATCGGCCCCGACCTGACACGGCACAACGCCCCGGTGACCTTCGAGAACAAGGACCTGGCGGTCGTCTGGCTGTACAACGAGAAGAAGCGGATCGACCAGGCGACGGTCGACGACGAACGCTGGAGCTCGCCGGGCGAGCGGGCCGAGGAGGCGAGGCTCGCGGCTGCGCCCAAGGAGCTCTTCGGTGACTATGCGACGCGCTGGATCGACGAGCGACGCAACTCCAAGGGAGA
>JAGQUI010000377.1 GCA_020438595.1 Propionibacteriaceae bacterium
AAGTAGCCGCGCAGCCGGGACAGGTCGTCGGAGTTGTCCTTCAGCGCGGTGCCGATCATGGCCTCCACCAGGTGCGCGCCGTTCGGGCGCCCGTCCGCGAACCAGGCCGCCTGCAGACCGGTCGCGACGGCGACGGACACGGCCTCCGCGGTGGACATGGCGGTGGAGAGCTGGTCGACCGGCTCTCCGCTGGTGAGCCGCCCTGCCCGCAGTTCGGCGAACGCGGTGACCAGCACCTCGGTGAGGTCGGCGGGCAGCCGCACGTCCAGCCCTGCGGCCGCGAGCAGCTGGTCGCTCTGCCGCTGCACCAGCGCCACCTCGCGGGCGTGGTCGGGGATCGGCCGCACCGTCTCGAAGTTGAACCGGCGCTTCAGCGCGGCGCTCATCTCGTTCACGCCGCGGTCGCGGGTGTTGGCGGTGGCGATCACCGAGAACCCCTTCGCGGCGCGCAGCGTGCGGTGCGGGTCGGGCAGTTCCGGGATGGCGAGCACCCGGTCGGACAGCACGGCGAGCAGCGAGTCCTGCACCTCGATCGGGCAGCGGGTGATCTCCTCGAAGCGGACCACCTTGCCGTCGGTCATGCCCCGGTGCAACGGGGCCGGCACCAGCGAGTCCGGGCCGGGACCGCGGGCGAGCAGCAGCGCGTAGTTCCACGAGTACTTGATCGCGTCGTCCGTGGTGGCCGCGGAGCCCTGGATGGTCAGGCTGGAGTCTCCGGACACCGCGGCGGCCAGCAGCTCGGACAGGTACGACTTCGCCGTGCCCGGTTCCCCGATCAGCATCAGGCCGCGGTTCGTGGCCAGGGCCACCACGCAGCGCTCGACGAACGCGCGCTCGCCCACGAACTTCTCGCTGATCCCGAGCTTCGGGTTGCCCAGCACGAAGTCGACGACCGAGCGCGGCGACAGCCGCCAGCCCTGCGGCGGGTGCAGCCGGGACGCGCGGTCGTGCTCGGCCAGCCGCTTGAGTTCGTCCGCGTGCAGGTCCTCGGCCGCGGGGCGCTGGAGGTCGCCCAGCTCGGTTGCGCTCACCATGGGTGTGAGGGTGCCACAGCCGGCCGCGGCCGTCAGGCGATCTTCTCGGCGAGGGCGGCGAACGTGCGCAGCGTCTCGCTGAACACGAGCGGGTGCACGTCGGACCAGTCGATCGATTCCTTCGCGTCCTCGACGTACCACAGCGTCGGCGGGATGTCGGGACGCAGCAGCGCGGCGCGGGTGATCTCCTGGTCGCCGGACTCGGCGATCATGCCGGTCCACAGCCCGTCCATGATCTGGATCACCACCGCCTGGTCGAGCTCGGGGAACGGCAGCCAGCAGAAGTTGATCACCCCGGCGTCGGCGGGACTGCCGCGCCGCCACCCGAACTTCTCCAGGGTGCCGATCAGGCTGCCGGGGTGGATCTTCCCCTGCGGCAGCAGGCGGGCGGGCAGGTCGCGCCCGGCCAGCCCGGCGGGAACGGCGAACACGGCCCGGTCGAGCTGTTCGACGGGGGCGATCAGGTCGTAGTCGGTGAGGTGCTGCTGCCACGCGGCGCGCTCCGCCTCGCTGAGGCCGAGCGGGTGGGCGAGGCGCAGCTGGGCGGCGTCCGACGGTTCGGCGACGTCCTCGTCGACGAGGAGGTACTCGCGCTCCTCGGTGACCCGCACCAGGGTGCGGGAACCGCCGTCCATGACCTCCCAGACCAGCGGGCGAATCAGCGAGTTCAGCAGCGGGTTGCCGACCAGGAACTCGCGGTGCTCCGCCCCGGACCAGGAACGCCCGGTGACCATGGCCTGCTCCAGCCGGGCGGTCTGGATCCGGGCGAGGTCGCCGAGCTGCTTGCGGAGCAGCCCGAACTCGGCCTTCGCCGACGCGGCGGCCCCGGCGTCGTCCCTGCTGTTCGGGGCGGGCAACGCCGTGCGCGGCTTGCCCGTCGGGCGTCCGTCGGCGTCGAGGTCGCGGACGACCAGCTTCCCCTGCGGCGACAGCGTGACCCGGAACGACCGCGGCCCGTAGTCGAAGACCCGGCTGCCGCGCGCGTCGAGGCCCCCGTCCGGCACGACCCGGTCGGCGAGCTGGTCGGCGGTGAGCCCCTGCAGGGCGGCGAGCGTGGCCATGGACGCCTTCGCGGCCTCCTGCACGCCCTTGAACTTCGACTTGCCCGCGATGCCGGAGATGGCCTGCAGAGCCGCCTTCGTGCCGGTGGCGGCGAGCACGTTCAGGCCGAGGACGGCTCTCTGGTGCTGCGACTCCCCCGGCCAGTCCCGCACCAGTGGTGCCAGTTGCTGCACGAACCCGTCGGCGCCGAGGTAGCCGGACGCGACGAACAGGGCCCGTTCCTTCGACGCGGCGCCCGAGCCCAGCCAGCCCTGCATCAGGGCCGTGGCGACCCGGTCGCGGGTGGCCCGCTCCATCCGGTCGCGCACCGCGGCGACCAGCGGACGCGCGGCGAGGTCGGGGGCGTTGGTGCCGCGGACGGCCGACCAGACCACGGCCTCGGCCATGCCCTCCTCGAGCCGCCGGCCGTCCACCACCATCGCGGGGAGGGCCCCCGGCGCCGCGTAGCCGGGCAGCGCGCGCGGGATGGCCAGCGACCCCTTCGCCGACGCGTCCGGGACCGGGGCGGCCGCCTCGGCGGCGACCGCCTCACGCCACCAGGCGGGTTCCTCGCCGAGCCGGATCCCGGGGGTGGACGCCTCCTGCCGCAGGGCGTCGACCACGCCGGCGACCGCCGGGTTGGTGACGCCGCCGGCGAACGCGTCGGGCCGTGCGGCCAGGATCTCGCGCACGACACCCTCGAGCACGCCGGTGTCGCGCGGGGTGAAGGCCTCCGTCGTCGCGGCGAGCGCCTCGGGGTGCGACACCAGCCAGGTGCGGGCCGGTTCGGGAGCGCGGGACTCCCGCGCCAGCCGCACCATCGCCGCGACGGCCGCCGGGCCGTGCACCCGGGCGGTGAGCATGCCGAGCAGCCCGCCGATCGCGGTCTGGTTGGACATCCGCAGGAGGGCGGCGACCGTGTACGGCAGCACGTCGGCGCCCACGGCGGCGAGCAGCAACGGCAGCGTCCACGGGTAGTCGTCGCCGACCACGGCCTCGGCCGGGTTGTTGGCCGGGCTGATCCGCTCGAACGTCGCCCGGGCGGTGGCCTGGTCGGGCAGGGCGGTCAGCAGGCTGGGCAGGGTGTACCAGGCGTAGAGGGCCTGGGCCGGCAGGCTCGGGTGGTGGGCGGGCGGGTGG